>JAFSYF010000145.1 GCA_017443695.1 Butyrivibrio sp. | reverse complement strand
TTATGGAGGAGATCTGCCGTCTGGCCTGGAATGACATGCTGGACGCGGAGCACAAGGAACGGGTGGTCTACGAGATCATCCCGGGTCCCAAACCGGAGTACCGCTGCTGCGTCTATAAGGAGCGGGAGATTGTGCGCCAGCGGATCCGCCTGGCCTGTGCCCAGAACCCCAGCTACAACCCCGGCTCCAGGAATGTGGTGCAGGTCATTGACCCCGCCTGTGACGACTGTCCGATCTCGGCCTACTCCGTGACGGACAACTGCCGTTTCTGCCTGGGTAAGGCCTGTCTGAATTCCTGCAAATTCGGCGCCATCTCGCCCGGCGACACCCGGATGCACATCGACCCCTCCAAGTGCAGGGAATGCGGCATGTGCGCCAGGGAGTGCCCTTACCAGGCCATTGTGCATCTGGAGCGCCCCTGCAAGAAGTCCTGTCCGGTGGGCGCCATCTCCTATGATGAGTATGGCTACTGCAAGATCGATGAGGACAAGTGTGTCCAGTGCGGGCACTGCATCCACAACTGTCCTTTCGGGGCCATCGGCTCTAAGACCTATCTCGTCCACATCATCCATGAGATCAAGGCGGGCAAGGAAGTCATCGCCATGTGTGCGCCGGCCACAGAGGGCCAGTTCGGGGAGAAGATTACCATGGCCTCCATCCGTGCGGCTTTGAAGGAGCTGGGCTTCGCCGATATGGTGGAGGTCGGTCTGGGCGGGGATATGACAGCCGCCTATGAGTCCGCAGAGTGGAGCGAGGCCAGGAAGGAGGGCCGCAAGATGACCACCTCCTGCTGTCCCGCCTTCATCAACATGCTGCGCAAGCATTTTCCGGACATCTTCAAGGAGAACATGTCCTCCACCGTCTCCCCTATGTGTGCGGTGTCCCGCTATCTCAAGGCGACGCACCCGGGCTGCGTGACGGTCTTCATCGGCCCCTGCATCGCCAAGAAATCAGAGACACTCGACACCTCCGTGCCGGACAACGCAGATTACGCGGTGACCTACGGCGAGATCCGCGCCATGATGCGTTCCCGGGATGTGAAGCTGACACCGGTGGAGGATGAGTACCAGGAGGCTTCCCTCTGGGGCAAGAAATTCGCCTCCAGCGGCGGCGTGGCGGCTGCCGTCATCGAGTGCATGCAGGAGCGTGGTGAGGACACCTCAGACATCAAGCTGCTGCAGTGCGCCGGCGGCTCAGACTGCCGTAAGGCCCTGATGCTGTTGAAGAACGGCAAACTGCAGGAGGATTTCATCGAGGGCATGGTCTGCCCCGGCGGCTGCGTGGGCGGCCCCTCCAAGCACAAGACGGAGACCGAGATCACCAGGGCGCGGAACACGCTGTTATCCCGGGCCGATGGCCGCAAGATCCTGCAGAATCTGGAGAACTATCCCATGGACCAGTTCTCCATGTTCCGCGACGGACATATGGAAGAATGATGGCAACTATTCAGAACAGGAGGAATGATGGAGTGAAAAAAGTACAGAAAAGACTGCTGCTGAAGTTCGGAATTCTATTCTCCATTTTCATCGTTGTGACGCTGCTCGTCAGCGGTGTGATGACCTATCTGAACCAGATGGATCTCTACCAGAAGGAGCAGGAGGAGGGAATACGTCAGATCGCCACCTACCTGGAGAAGGTCATTCAGGCGGACGGGGAGGAGTTCCTGTGGTATCAGGAATACTTCCTGGCCCATACCAAGGACCTCCGGATTCCCCATGATTTTGGCCCTGAGGAGCGGGATGAGGCTGCGACGGCTTATCAGAAGCTGTTTGCTGAGACCTACCCGGGCAAGGTGCTGGGGGAAGACGTGGATTTCCACGAGATGCCGGACGAGCTGCAGCGCGCCTACACCATCTACAATCACATGTATTATCTGTTGCTCTTTGAACAGGCGCGGGATGATTTCGATGTGGAGTACACCTATTACATTACCCCCTTCGGAGACGAACCGTATACCATGTGCTACGTGATCGACGCGGTACGGGAGGAGCTCTGGGAGGACGGTGAGTGCTACATCCTGATCACGGATGAGATCTACCAGGACCCGAAGAGATTCACCAAGATGTGGGAGGCCTGGGAGACCGGCATGCGTCCCGTGGGCTTCGATGTCTTTAACAATGAGTTCGGACATGGCTATGCCTATGCCACGCCCCTGTTCATCGGGGAGGAGAAAGTCGGTGTCATCTGTGTGGACCTCGAACTGGCGAGACTCAATCAGGGGATCCTCAGCCAGACCCTGCGGCAGATCGGACTGATGGCGGCGGTACTGCTGATCACGGTCTCCCTGCTGTTGTGTATCATCAACCGCCGCTATATCTCCAAAATCGAGCATCTGTCGGAGCATGTCAGGAATTACGCCCAGCATAAGGATCCCAACATCGTTGCAGAGATCGAGCATGAGGGGACCGGCAACGATGAGCTGGCGGCCCTGTCCAATCAGACGGCAGCCATGATCCTGGAGCTGGACAACTACATGCAGAGCCTGATTGTCACCACCAGGGAACTGACGGATACCAGGGAGCGGGCCGAGGCCATGAACGAGCTGGCCCACAAGGATGCGCTGACGGGGATCCGCAATAAGACCGCCTACGACAAGGAGATCCAGCGCCTGGAGTGGGATCTCCAGGAGGGGGAGACGGAGTTCGGTATCGCCATGATCGACCTGAATTTCCTGAAACGGATCAACGACACCTATGGCCATGAGCGGGGCAACATTGCCATCAAACGTCTCTGCGAGATGGTCTGTCACACCTTTGAGCACTCACCGGTCTTCCGTATCGGCGGGGATGAATTCGTGGTGATCCTGCGGGGTCAGGACTACCAGCACATCCGGTCACTGGTAGCGGCCTTCAATGAGCAGATGGATGCCATGGAGGGGGATGCGGCCAAGGAACCCTGGGAGAAGATCTCTGCGGCCATCGGCTATGCGCTCTATGATCTGACGAGGGATGAGGGCGTGGACAACGTATTCAAGAGGGCGGACAAGGCCATGTACGCCCGGAAAATGGAGATGAAAGCTGTACGTCAGCAGTAAGTAAATGGTAACGGGTTAGAACTGGTTTTGAACCGTTAAGGGTGTCAGTATATGGAAGAAAAGAGTAAAAATAAAAAAGAAGAATGCCCTTCCGCGGATCAGAAACCCCGCGGCAGGCAGCGGATCATCGAAGCCAAAAAGAAGCTGGGCGAAGAGATCGCCAGAACCGGCAAATCTGCGAAGCGGATATCGAAGAAGCCAAAATAGGGAATCATATCAGGAAGGAGCGTAAGGAATGGATGCAATGATTCAGGAGAAGCTGCAGAAGATTCTGCGCAGAGAGCTGAAGTACAGCTCTACCAATCTGGCTTTCAACATGCTGATCTCCAAGCTGCAGAAGAAGCTGCAGGCGGATCCCGGCTGCATGGACGGATGCATGAAGGAGATGGAGGATTTTCTGGCGAAGTATACGATCGTGGCGAAGGTGGACCTCGCCAATATCGCGGCATTGTGACAACAGGGCAGCCATATTACGGAGGATAAAGAGATGCTGAAAACACTGGAAGAAACAATTGCAATGATCGAAGAGGGGAAGGTACTCCAGATTGCGGCGGATGATGCGCTGCTGCAGAAGCTCCCCAAAGGACAGTGGATCGGGGGGACGACGCCGTATTTCATCAGCAGTGAGGGCGGGGTGTTCACCAAGGACAGGCTCTTTGTGAATGAGGTGGACTACGCCGAGGAGGTGCGGATCGCGTCCTATGGCAAATATAATATTTTCCAGATCGTTGAGGAATGCTATGACAACGGTCTGACGATGCTCATTATGCCCTACGGCTCCGACGTGGCGGCCAAGTATGCCAAGGAGGCCCCCGAGGTGGAGGAACTCCTGATGCATCCCACTGTGGGCTGGATCTCCGGCGATGATCTGGAGGCGCCCAGTATCGCACCGAAGACGTACGACGGTACGAAGGCCGAGGGCTACAGCGACAGAGCCGTGGCGATGTATATACGGCTGCCGGAGGGCAGGACGGCGATGATCAACCTGGTCAATATCTTCACGGATGACAAGAAGGATCCGGTGATCCGGTTCCATGAGAACGAACTGAGTGCCACCGAATGCACGGTGGACGGCGAAGAGGTCGTCTTTGCGGAATACATCCAGAAGAACGGGCTGGATCCCAGGATGCCATTGGTGGCGGATTATAACGGCTCCTACATCAATACCTCCATCAGGGGGACAGAGGGGAAGGCGGTGGGCTTCTACGCACCGGTCTTCAAGAATGTGGAATACCGTTTTGCGAAGCCTGTGACGGATTATGCCGGGCAGCTGAAGGACAGCATCCGTGCGGCCGGTGCCCATCAGCCGGTATTCTCCTGCAACTGTATCCTGAACTATCTGTACGCGGATCTGAACGGACAGCAGATTCCGCCTTATACCGGCCCGGTCACCTTCGGTGAGATCGCGTATCAGCTGATCAACCAGACCTTGGTTTACTGCGAGATCGTCGGGTAATTACTGAATGGAAACCATCATCCGCGTCAACAGTGCCATCAATGAATTCGCCTGGGGACTGTTCGGGCTGACCCTTCTGCTGGCCACAGGTGTGGTCTGTACGCTGAGCACCGGCGTGTTTCAGATCCGGAGATTCAGGCACTGGTGGAGCAGGACCTTTGCCATCATCAACGGGGAGGGTCTGGTCATCGATGACGCGGGGGCGCTGTCCCAGGTACGTGCCTTCTTTACCTCGCTGTGTGCCACCATCGGTACCGGCAACATCGCGGGGGTCTCCACGGCCATCTGCGCAGGCGGGCCGGGTGCGGTGCTGTGGATGTGGGTGGCGGCGTTTCTGGGGATGATGGTCAAGTATGCCGAGAATGTACTGGGTATGTATTACAGGCGCCGCAATTCAGAGGGTGCCTGGTCCGGCGGGGCGATGTACTATCTCCAGGACGGCCTGGGATCTCTTCCGAAATGCGGGATCATCGGCAGGATCATGGGGGTGCTGTTTTGTATTTTCACCACCCTGGCATCCTTTGGCATTGGCAACATGAGCCAGATCAACAAGATCACCATCAATGTCGAATCCACCTTCCTCCCCAGCGTGGGGCGCTCGCTCTTCCTCGGGGCGCCGAAGATCGACTGGCTGATCGGTTTTATGCTGATGGCGCTGGTGGCCATCATTACACTGGGGGGCTTTAGACGGCTGGCGGCCGTATCGGAGAAGCTGGTGCCGTTTATGACCATCGCCTACATCATCGGCTGCATGCTGATGATCCTGCTGCATATCACGAAGATGCCGGCGGTGATCGCGTCGATCTTCCGATTTGCACTGGGGCCGGAGGCGATCCGTGGCGGGGCCATGGGTACGGCCGTGCAGTTGGCCATCAATACGATCAAGAACGGCTGTAAGCGGGGTGTGTTCTCCAACGAGGCAGGCATGGGCTCCTCCGTGATGGTACACAGCAACAGCAGTCTCCGGGAACCGGTGCGACAGGGCATGTGGGGAATCGCCGAGGTATTTCTGGATACCATGGTGGTCTGTACCATGACAGCCCTGGTGGTGCTGAGTTCCGGTGCCATCGATCTGGAGACCGGACTGGTGCGGGAGGGCGTTGATGACGCGACGCTGGTGGCCAAAGCCTTTGGTTCTTCCCTGGGGATGGTCGGGGAATGGTTTGTTGTGCTGGTGATTATTCTTTTTGCCTTTACGACAGTCATGGGATGGTCGTATTATGGTGTTAAGGCGGTGGAGTATCTGTTGGGGGTGACCTGCAGCAGGATCTACCGGGTGATCTTCATCCTGCTGATTGTATTCGGCGCCGTGATGGAGTCCAATCTGGCATGGGATATCTCGGATACCTTCAATGGTCTGATGATGCTCCCCAACCTGATCGGGATCATCACGCTGACACCGTTGCTGTTTCGCCTGACCCGCAACTACATCGACCGGCGGATCCGGGGACTGGACATCGAGCCGATGCTCTCCTACGACCCGGACATCCAGCAGGACGCTGCGAACGCTGTCAGAGCTGGCAGGACGTAAAATAACATGTCAGACGAGGCTCAGGGAGCAACTCTCGGGCGGCACATGGGATGCAGCAGCGTTGGGTAGAATACTGTATGGTTCCGTGGGTTCCCGCAAGGCGGTTCGCGAGCTTGCGACGAGCGCGAGCAGGCCGCCTGTGGGAATTCACGGAACCAGGGGGTTGAGATCTGTGCAGGCCGCCTGGAATTTGACGCATAAGAGAGACAGAATGGGGATTGAGAAGGACAACAATCAGATGAAGGACTGGATCGTCGTCGTGGACGACGACTCCATGAGCCTGAATATCGCGCGGAGCCTCCTGAACGAGGAGGGAATGCGCGTCAGCGCCGTCCGATCTGGCAAGGATCTGCTCCAGTTCATGGAGAAGAACCGGCCGGATCTGATCCTGCTGGACGTGATGATGCCGGAGATGAACGGCTTTGAGACCTACAGGCGGCTGCACATCTACGAGGAGCAGATGAAACGCCGGCCGACCCCCGTGATCTTCCTGACCGGCGAGAACGACAGTGATGTGGAGCGCAGAGGCCTGGTGCTTGGCGGCTCGGATTTCATCCGGAAGCCCTTTGATAAGGAGGTCCTGCTGACGCGGATCCGGAACATCATCCGGAATACCCGCACCATCGAGAACCTGTCGGAGGAGGCCTCCCTGGATCCGCTGACGGGACTGCTGAACAAGGCCTTCGGTACGGAACGGATGCGCCAGCTGTGCCGGACGGAGACCGGTGCGATGATGGTGATCGACCTGGACAGCTTCAAGCTGGTCAACGATCTCTATGGCCACGGTGTGGGAGACAAGGTGCTGCAGGCCTTTGCAGATATCATTCGGCACAACACCCGTGGGGGGGATACCCTGTGCAGGATCGGCGGCGATGAATTCCTCGCCTTTTTCAAAGGCGTGATGGATGAGCAGACCATCTCTGCTGTCACGAAGCGTCTGAATGAGGAGATCTCAGAGGTGGCTCGCAAGCTCATGGGCGATGACCACGGCATCCCGTTAGGTGTTTCCGTGGGCTGTGTGCTCGTGCCGATGCAGGGCAATGACTATGACAAGCTCTTCCCCATGGCGGACAAGGCCCTCTACCAGGTCAAGCAAAACGGGAAACACAGTTGCGCCATCTACCATTCGGAGGTGGAGACGGAGGAGAACGGTGAAGAGGTTCTGCAGATGGAGCTCGGGCGGATGATCCGGGTGATGGGGGAGAGAGAGGAACCGGACAGCGCCATGTGGATCGGACCGGAGGCCTTCACCTGGGTTTATCGGTTTATGGGCCGTTTCGCTTTGCGCTACGGTGCCAAGGTCTCCAAGGTGATCATCGGCCTGTCCGCAGGAACCGGCAAGTGGACGGATGAAATGACGGAGACGGCCGCGCAGTTCGGCGAATTCGTGAAGGGGAGGCTCCGGAAGAGCGATATCCTGATGCAGGTGCGGCCCAACCGTTTCTTTGTACTGCTGACCCACCTGGCCTCGGAGGAGGACGTCACCCATGTGATGAACCGGGTGTTGAATGAATGGAACAATACGCCTCATAGCGATATGACTGCAACCTATGTATATGAGAATTAAGAGCAGGAGGATACAGGAATGAAGGAAGTCATCATTGTCAGTGCGAGTGAAGGCATCATGCTGCGTGGACTGGAGAGCAGGCTCAAGGACAGGGGCGTCGAAGTCCAGTTCGTCGGGGTAAGCAGTGAGAAACTGTCGCTGACAGTGGACAGGACCGGGATCTATATCGTGAGCGTGCAGAACGATCTGAGCAGCGTGGCGCCGGCGTTCAACCAGATCCGTGAATATGCCATAGAGAAGGGCATCCCCATCATGGTGCTGGCGGACAGGCAGGACCAGACGGAGATCCGGAAGCTCTATCTGGAGTTCTCCCCTGTGGTGGAGACCTGGCTGGAGCGGGATATCAATACCGATGAGCTGGCGGCCACGATCCGTAAGGAGCTGCTGGAGGAGAAGAGCATGTCGGAGCGCAAGAACATCCTCATCGTGGATGATGATCCGACCTACGCCAAGATGGTCCGTGAGTGGCTCAAGGACAGCTACCATGTCTCCGTGGTGGTGAACGCCATGCAGGCCATCGCCTTCATGTCGAAGCATCCCATTGATCTCGTGCTTCTGGATTATGAGATGCCGGTGGTCAGCGGCCCCCAGGTGCTGGAGATGATGCGCGCGGAGCCGGAGACGGCGTCGA
>JAFSYF010000144.1 GCA_017443695.1 Butyrivibrio sp. | reverse complement strand
TACTTTGACAGTCAAGGCCCGAGGGTATGCTCCAGGGACCGACCGCTTAGCCATGGACCGCGCAGACCTACCAGTTACTTCACACACAGAGGAGATACACATGAACAGCCATAGTACCAGAGAAAAATACACTGAGTGCCTCCGGACCCTCCTCTTATTCACCGTGATCTACGCAGGCCTCATGGGCCTGATCCTCCTGTTCTTCCGCCTGCAGGGCCGATCCATGGTCTACATGGGGGACGGCTGGCGCCAGCACCTGCGGGCACTCACCTACTATGGCAAGTACCTGCGGGGCGTCCTGTATCACATTTTTGTCGAACATTCGCTGACCGTACAGAACCTGGCCCCGGACATCGGCTATGGATCGGATGTACTGACGACACTCCAGTATTACTGTCTGGGGGATCCGCTGGCGGCACTCTCGGTGTTCGTCCCGGCCTCCGGCAGTATGGCCCTCTATGAGGCACTGATCGTCCTCCGCCCCTATCTGGCGGGACTGGCCTTCTGTTTTTATGCGTTCACCAGATCTGTGCGGCGCACGGGATGTGTACTCACCGGCGCTGTGATCTATGCTTTCTCCGGCACCGTCCTCTACATCGGGTTCCTCCATCCCTATTTCGTCAATCCCATGATCTACTATCCGCTCCTGATTGGCTGTGTGGAGATCGCGATTTCCCGCGGGGAACGAGATACCTCTCAGCGCCCCCTGGCGCGTTTCGTCCCGTTCGCACTCGCCGTAGCGGTCTCTGCGCTGTGTAATTTCTATTTCTTCTATATGTTAGCGATCTTCACCGCAGCCTACGGTGCCGCCAGGCTGCTGCAGTACCACGGCGCCGCGTCAAAGCGTGGGTGCCAGCTTGTGACCGCCGTTTGTAAAGATGTCGGTGCGTTCCTGTGTGCCGCCTTCATCGGCGTCCTGACCGCCGGTGTCACACTGATACCGGTGCTGGTACAGTTCGTTCATGATCCCCGGGCCGGCATATCGTTTGCGTGGCACGCCTTCTACGAGGCATCCTATTACCGGGAGCTGCCGCGCAATCTGGTTACCTGGATCAATCACCCCCAGTATGATACGGAGCTGTGCTTCACTGTTGTCTTTGTGGCCCTGTGCCTTGTGCTGCTCCTTCTGCGCGGCAGCAGCAGTCACCGCACCCTCAAGCTCTGTCTGGCTGCGGTGACGCTCCTCCTTCTGTTTCCGGTGGGTGGCATTATGCTCAATGGTTTCTCCTATATGATCAACCGCTGGACCTGGGCCGCAGCGATGCTGGCGGGATGGATCTGCGTGCGTGGTCTGGAGGAGCTGGAGGCGCTTCTGTCTGCGCGGTCACAGGGCGCCAGGCGGGCATCCGTCCTGCTCTCCGTTCTGGTGCCGCTCCTCGCCATCCTGTGTGTGGCCTGGAATATCGTCAGTGCTTTTTCCCCGGCAAAAGGGGCCTTCCCCGGCGAATTCAGGGAGGCAATGGATGGGGAGGCCTACCTGGCCGCAGCCGGTGACAACGAAACCTCTGCTGTGGCGTCCTATACCGATACCATAGCCCAGGAACCGGATCTGTTCCGGTACTCCGGCCGCAACCTCACCTGGAATGCGGCGATGGGGAGAGGTCTATCCTCCACGCAGTTCGAATTCAGCTTTGCCAACGGTGCGGTGTCCGATTATTACCAGATGATCGGCGTGAATGAGGAGCAGAACTTCGCGTACTTCGCCCTCGATGACCGGATGATCGCCTCCTCTGTCGCCGGCGTGCGCTACTATACCCTGGCCTACGACAACTACTATGAGTACCGCTTCGTCCCCTACAGCTTCCAGGACCGCGGCATGATCGGCACCACCCATCTCTATGAGAATCCCTGCGCCCTCTCTCCGGGTTATCCCATGGCATCTTTCATGCGCCGTTCTGCATGGGAGGAACTGTCGCTGACGGAGCGGGAGGAACTGCTGGCATGCGCGGCAGTACTGGAGGATGCGGATGCCGACCGATACGGCAGCACAGCCGGTCTGCATGAACTCACAACAGAAGAGGCAAGGGAGCGACTCGCCGGAAAAGAGCTCTCCTATACCATCACCTGCGGCGATGGCGTGCGCCTGAAAAAGAACCGCTTCATTGCCAAAGGGGAGGACCGGACCGTCACCCTCACCTTTGAAGGAGCCGCCGGCTGCGAGACCCTGCTGGAGATCACGGGGCTTACGGTGGATGGCAAAGAGAGTCTGTATATCATCCCCATCCGCGTCTATACTTCGGAGGAGACCGAACCCTATCTGGAGAAGACACTCTCCTATAAGACACCGGAGATACAGTATTACAGCGACTGGCACAACTATGTCATCAACTTCGGCTGCACCGGCGCACCGAAGACCAGCATCACGATTGAGTTCCCCGCCAATGGGAAGTATTCTTTCGACCATCTGGCCGTGGTGTCCAGACCCATGGACGGTATTGGCTCACAGCTCGCGCAGAAAGCCGCGGCGCGGATCCCGGCGGTCGACATGCATGAGAATCCCGTATCCCATGCCACCGCAGAGATCACCTGTACGGCTTCTGCCTCCGAAGATGCGCTTATGGTATTCACACTGCCCTACACCAGGGGCTACACGATCTATGTGGACGGCGAGCGCGCACCGTTATTGAAGACAGATGCCATGTTCCTCTCTACGCCGGTGCAGGCCGGCACCCACGACATCCGCATCACCTACCGCACGCCGGGGCTCGCGGCCGGCCTGATCTGCTCCCTGCTCGGGATTCTGATCCTGGTTTTCATGACTATTCCAATCCGCTGCCTGCCTCGGGATATG
>JAFSYF010000019.1 GCA_017443695.1 Butyrivibrio sp. | reverse complement strand
TCGGTCATCTCGCCGATGCAGAACAGCCCGGGGTTTCTGACGGACATCAGTTGATCATTGAGTTCGTCCAATCGCACCCCGCCTGCCGTGACCTGTGCATGCCGGAAGTCCCCTGTCCCGGTCACCGGAAACCGCATCTGACGCAGATCCCGCAGGAGCTTACGGCGCGCGTCTCTCTGCAACTCTGACAGCCGCAGATCCGCATCCACATCCCGCATGGCCAGCACCAGCCGCACCAGCCGTCTGTCCAGACAACCGCTCAGCCATGCCGAAATGGAACAGGATGCTTCTGTCTCCGACAGACCATCCGCAAGGCGATCAAAGCCATCCTCCGACAGTCCCGGGAAAAAATCCACTTCCACCGTCAGTTCTTTTCCTGCAGCCAGCGCCTGTGCGGCCATTCCAGACATCTGCAGTACCGGGATCCCCGAGAACCCCTCTCCTGTCATCTGCAGCTCCCCGGTCTCGGTGGCCAGCACCTCTTCCCGGCCACCGGATTCATGCAGCAGTGTGACACGCGCCCACTGGCGGACACCGCCCTCCCGGGGCAGATATACACGGTCCGTCTGTAGTCCCGTCAGTGCCGGATGCCGCTCCGTCAGCGCCATACCCAGCCTCTCACAGAGATAATACCCATCCCCGGTCGCTCCAAGAGTCCGCTCTCCGGCCAGTCCTCCCATGGCCAGGATCACCGCCTCCGCTGAGATCTCTGTCCCATCCCCCGTCCGCAGGATATATGCCCCTGTCCCGAACACATCGATGGCTTTCAGCTGTCTCCCGGTCAGAATCTCCACTCCCAACCTGTCACAGGCCGCAAGCATCGCATCTGTCACCTGGTTGGCCTTCCCGGACAGCGGATACAGATACCCCTCCTCATCTGCCATCACAATCCCCAGGGAGAGAAAAAAAGAAACGGCGTGCGCCGTATCAAAACACGAGAGCCACTGCCGCATCCTCGGCCGGGCCGACGGATTATAATCCTCCGGACGCACCGGCAGATGGGAGAGATTCCCGCGGCCATTTCCTGTGACCGACAGCTTTTTTCCAGGCTTCTCCCCTTTTTCCAGTACCAGTACCTGTGCCCCCGCTCTGGCGGCGTGGATGGCCGCACATAAACCGGACGCACCGGCGCCTGCGATCAGGATCTGCGTCCTGGTGTCTCCACCCACACTCAACGCTCCAGCCGCTCCGCCAGCGGCATCAGGAACCGGCCGAATGGAACCCTCTCCAGTTCATAACGGTTCAGCGCCCGGCACAGGACGAGCGCAACCATATAGATCACCAGTGCCACGATAACTGCCACCATAATCGTCAGCACCTCACCAATCTGGTAGATGAGCCACTTCTCAAGCATCGCCACAATCGCCGCACTGCCGGCTGCACACAGAAAAGGCATCGCCAGTCCCCGGATCCACTCCTGCCTGTAGCTCAGCATCCCACAGATCTCCAACGTACCCGCCAGATCCATCACGAACAGACCTGCTGCCCAGGCTGCAATCAGCGCATGGAGCCCGTATCCCTGGACGAGGCACAGAATCAGCAGCACGATCAGATGCATCACACCCCCCAGCACCAAATCAATGACCAAAATGCCGAAGCGCCCCATCTCCATGATCACATAGGAGATCAGCAGCGCCGTAGCGAACAGGATGATCACCGGCGCCGTGATCACCAGCAGGGGTGCCGCTGCATCCGCAGCAGACTGCCCGGCGATCACCGCACAGACTGGTTCTGCCAGGATCATCAGCCACAGAACCACCGGAAAAAGAAGGATGCCGCCGAAATGAACCAGACGGTCCATCCGTCCCCTGGCGCCGGACAAATCGCCCCTGCGAACAGCGACGCAGAGACTGCTCCAGCTGCTCAGATAGGGAATACAGCACAGAATACCAATCACCGCACACAGCGCAATCACGCCCCCCATAAACAGTCCGATATTCGCCGTATTCTGCTCCGTCGGATGAACGCGCATCGCCGTCAGCCGGTACATGACAGCATCCACTGCAAGCAGCAGCTCCGGCAGTCCATAGCTCACCAGCGTATAGCGGCCTCTGGCGATGACATCACGCCGGCCATCCAGCACCAGGCCGCTCCCGGATCTTAACCGCTCATCCAGCTGCCGTCTGTGGATCAGATACAGAACAATCAGATAGATTAGCCCGGCCAGACTGCCCAAAGACAAGCCTGCCGCCACACCGACTGCGGCGTAGACATCCGCCAGATCCTCCGTATGCAGCAATGCCGCCACCTTTTCCCCATAGCGTCCGAACGGAATGCTTAAGAGGATACTTGCAAATAACGCCACCCCAGCACTGATAACACGCGCCAGCACGGCCTTTGCCAGATCCAGGCCCGCAAGATACCCCTCCAGTACGCCCTGGGGTCCCATCAGCAACAGCGCAGGCGCCATCACAAGCCACACCAGTGTCCCACGCCTGGATGAAGTGAACAGCTCTGACAATCCCATCGCGCCAAACGCACCTGCCAGTGCCAGCACAACACCAACCAGACATGCCACGGGCAGTGTCCGGTGGAAGATTCTGCTGATATTCTGCATCTGCTCCCTGTGCAGACGCACACGCAGCCCATGGATAAAAGCCGACTGAAACCCGGGAATCAGCACGCCATAACCAAACAGCAGCATGATATAGGGGCCTGTCAGATACCCCACACTCACACTGCCCAGCACCTTCAGCCACAGAATCGGCAAAAACGCCCATACTACCGATGCAGCCAACCGCAGCATCAGGGCGGCATTTATCCTCTTGCCCCTCATCCTTCATCCTCCCGCGGGATCTCCAACAGCTCCATCAACACCCGCTGCCGCTCCTCCATCTGCTCCCGCTCCGTTTCCTCCATGTGATCATAGCCGCACAGATGCAGCATCGCATGTACCAGCAGGAATGCATATTCCCGTCGTCTGCTGTGTCCGTATTCCTCTGCCTGTGCAGCGACACGGTTCAGATTCAGTACGATATCCCCCATCCGTACAGCGCCGGTCTCCGGATCCGTGACATCCGCCGGATGGTTCAGACCATCCAGCACAAACACCCCCGGTTCCTCGTATTCCAGTCCGGGAAAAGACAGCACATCCGTCGGCGCGTCAATCCCGCGTCCCGTCCGGTTGATCTCCCGGATCCCCTCATCATCCGTGATCAGCAGTGACACCTCTGCCTCAAAAGGACAATGCTCTGCTGATAGCACGGTCCGGCAGACCTGTTCTGCCAGAAACGGTGCATCAAACGGAAGTGCCTCCTCCCATCCATCCACCTCGGACTCAACGGAGAAAATCATAGTAGAGCTTCTCCTTCTTCATCAATACCTTCATCCGCTCCAGTTCATAGAGTGAGATGTCATTGTTATGGAACGCGGGATCCTTCATCTTATTGGCAAAAATCTGATCAATCAGCGCCTCCACATCCAGTGGCTTGTCCTTATCATTCTTGAATAAGTACATGATCGATGCGATCAGGGTTTCACAGAGGTAGATCACCGTAAACTCCTTGGACCGTTTCTCTCCCGGTTTCGCCTCGATGTACTCCCTGAGATACGCCATCGCCTCCTCCGGGAAATGGTGATCCTTGAAATAGGGTTCCACCGCCTCCCAGGTGTTCTTATTGTCCAGCACGCCAATCCGGTGATAATATGCCATGGTTTTGATGGCACGGGCATTCAGTCCCAGATCCAGTGCGATACGCTCCGCCAGATAGGCCGTATGGATGGACCGGAAGAATTCCTCCTTATTGCCGTTCTTCAGGCGCGCCAGCAGTGGATACTCCGTGTCATTGATGTCCATATAACGGTCATTGCTGCCACGGATCACGTAGACACCGAACATGTTGAGCAGGATCAGCAGCAGGATCAGGCTCACCGCCACATTGACCGCCGGGATGACAAACAGCATCACAGACAGGGTCCGGTTGCGGAACAGGATGTCACAGGCGACGATCAGCACACACATCAGTGCGGCACAGATGAACACCGCCGGCCCCACATGGGTCTCCTCCGTCAGCTCGGACAGCAGTGTCAGCGCAACGGCACCCAGTATAAAATAGATCATAAAGTCAGACAGGTTCGGGCTCTCCTCCAACAGTACGGAGATGCCCGTCAGAAGCGCACCGGAGAACAGACCGATCTGTTCCGTTGAGAACAGTCCCAGTGCCACATAGACCGGCAGAAAGGGCCACGCATCTGGTGAGATAAGAGGCAGACATACGCACAGCACAAGGCCCGCCAGATATCCGCACACGAACCGCAGCGGCTTCTCCTCATTATTATAGGCAAATCCCCTGCGCTCCCTCGTATCCGACATCAGGAGGACGATGACACCCGCGCAGATCAGAGAGATGATCGCATTACGCAGGATCTGATCCCGTCCGCGTCCGTACAGCCAGGTGGCCACCGTCACCACACCGCCCGTCATCAAAAATATCGTCACATACAGGTATTGCACATGTTCATTCAGAAAATGAATCAGCCGATGTCTTGACTTATCTGTTGTTTTTATCTCTTCTTCCAAAATCCCGCCGCCTGTCCTTTTTTCTGTCTTTTTTGTCCCGGTA
>JAFSYF010000143.1 GCA_017443695.1 Butyrivibrio sp. | reverse complement strand
GCGATGATCGCGGCGGCTACTGCCAGGTAGAAGTTGGTCATGCTGTCTCCGCCCATGAAGATCGGCAGGGTCAGGAAGGAGCAGGACGCGGTGGCATAGGCGCGGACATCGAAGATACCGATGAAAGCACCGGTCAGCGCGGCACCGACCAGAGCGCCGATGAGCGGTCTCTTGAGGCGGATCAGAACACCGTACAGAGCCGGTTCCGTCACGGACAGGGCAGCGGTGATACCGGTGGAGATACCCGCGGACTTGTTCTCCGCCTTCTTGGCTTTGATGCCGACTGCCAGAGCGGCACCGGCGATCGCGAGGTTGCCGGCCAGCGCTTTGGAGAACAGCAGGGAGGAGCCGTAGGTGGAGATCTCGTTGACGATCATCGGGGTGATGACGGTGTGCATACCGACCATGACCAGCAGCGGATGCAGAGCGCTCAAGATGACCATGGAGATGCCGCCGAAGCTTGTGATCCAGACGCAGAAGTCAGCGAGGGCTTTACCGATCCAGGTGCCGATCGGGCCGAGGATCAGGAGGGTGAGCGGGAACATGACCGCGGCAAGGATGGTGGGGCGGGTGATGGAGACGATGGATTTCGGTGAATATTTGATGATGAGCTTATCCAGAGCAGCCATCACGGGGACCATCAGCAGGGCCGGGACGATGTTGGAGGTGTATTTCACGGTGGTGAGTTTGATGCCGAAGATCGTCAGATCAGCGACGCCGGAGATCGCCGGCAAGCACAGGGCCAGCATGATGAACGCGGCGACATATTCGTTGGTCTTCAGTCTTCTGGCTGCGGCAAAGGCGACCAGGACCGGCAGATAGGTGTATGCTGCGTTGGCAAGCGCATTGAAGAGGACATAGGTGTTGGCGGAGGTGTCGACCTTCAGCAGGTTGGCAGCCAGCGCCAGGATCGCGGAGATCATACCGGAGCCGATGAGGACCGGGAGCGCCGGGGTCACGGAGCCGGAGATGTAGGAGAGAATGCGGTTCCAGATGGTTTCCTTTTCCTTCTCGTCGAGGTTCTCCTGAACGACTTCCTGGGCTTCGGCGCTGGGGACCAGCGGGGCCAGTTCATTGTAAAGCTGTTCAACATCAGGACCGATCACGATCTGATATTGGCCGCCCTTATTTACGACGCCCTTGATCCCGTCAACTTTCTTCAGTTCGTCGATTTTGGCTTTGGAGCTGTCCTTGAGGACAAGGCGCAGACGGGTCATACAGTGAGTATGGGCGGAAATGTTTTCTTTTCCGCCGACCAATTCAACAATTTTTGCGGCTGTGGTTTTGTAATCCATGATATTGAACCCCTTTCACTGGATTATGGATTAATATATTTACAACAGTATATCATAAAATGTGACAAAAACAGGACCTGAAAACTTTCAGGTCCTGTTTGATCGGTGAGTTTGCTGCTTCGGATCAGTGGTTGGAGATCGCGTTCCTGATGTACGGGATGGCGAGGATCATAACGATGATGGTCATGATGAGCGCACCGGCGGAACCGAAGCCGAAGTTCAGGTTCTTGATCCCGAAGGTATAGAGGTACTGTGTGATCGTCGTAGTGGAACCGGCAGGACCGCCTCCGGTGAGGATGTTCACTTTATCGAACAGGCGGAACGAGTCGATCGTCCGCAGAAGCAGGCAAAGGAAGATCCCGCTCTTGATGTTCGGGACGGTCACATACCAGAACTTCTGGAAGATGTTGGCTCCGTCGAGCTGTGCAGCTTCATACTGCTGTTGGGGGACACCCTGCAGGCTCGCATAGCAAAGCAGGAACACGAAAGGTGAGCTCTGCCAGACGTCGATCGCTAGGACAGCCCAGAAGGCTGTTTCGATATGGAAGAATACATTGTAGTTGGAAAGGTTCGTGAACCCCATGTTGACCAGCCACTTCATAATAGGCCCATAATTGCTGGAAAGCAGCATTCTCCAGGCCAGGGCGACGGTGACAGTCGGCAGAAGGTAGGGGAGCAGCAGCAGGGTGCGCAT
>JAFSYF010000142.1 GCA_017443695.1 Butyrivibrio sp. | reverse complement strand
CTACCGCCAGAACGGAGGGCGCAGACCCATGAGACGCCTGAATCTGGACGAGCTGGATCTGGAGGATGCCACGCAGGCATTGTCGCAGGAGGAGCGGCTCGCGGCGGAGATGCTGGCGGCAAGCGGCGGGACGGTAGATTTCACCGCTTAACGATGCAGATATATCCGATCATAAGGAGGAATCCGAATGAGTAATGTAGGCAATGTCAGTGCCAAGGTAATAGACGGAAAGGTTATTGATCCGGGCTCGACCAAGAGCTCCGCCACCGTAACCGGTACCAAGTCGAGAGAGGTGGAGAAATCCAGCGGCTACGATCAGGACGCGTTCATGAACATCCTGTGTGCGCAGATGAAATACCAGGATCCGCTGGAGCCGACGTCGAATACAGAGTACATCTCCCAGTATGCACAGTTCACGCAGGTGGAACAGATGCAGAACATGGCCAAGGCCATGACCATGTCCCGGGCGTCGGAGCTCGTGGGGAAGACCGTTATGGTGGAGACCACGAACAGCAAGGGCGAGATAGAGCAAAAGGAAGGCCGCGTCGATGTGGTGACCTACAGCGGCGGAGAGGCATATCTGTCCATCGACGGCAAGGATTACAAGATGGATGAGGTCAAGGCAGTGGCAGACACCACCTATGTCGAGGAACAGGAGGCCGCGGAGAACCTGGAGAAGGCCATTGATAAGCTGCCCAGCTACTACAACATCACGCTGGATGATCTGGAGAGCATCCAGAAGGCGGTGCAGACCTATGAGGCCATGAACGACCGAACCAAGAGCTATGTGGATCAGGATCGGATCACCACATTGAAGAAGTACTCGGATCGCGTCACGGAGCTCTATGAATCCGCTCTCGAGAATGCGGAGAAGCTGGCGGAGCTGGAGAAAGAGAAAGCCGCAGAGGACGCACAGGATGATGCGGCGGGCACCGGGAAGGATGCGGATCAGAACACGGCAGAGAGTGCGTCTACAGCAGGAGATACATCCGTGGCAGGAGATACGTCCGCTACGGAGAACGCGGCCGCGAGCGGCGCCACGGCTGTGACGGGATCAGATACTTCATCCCCGGCCACGACATCTGCTGCGGAGGAAGAGGATGACCGCATCAGCGCAATTCTGTAAAAAATGAAATAAAAATATCCCGCTGCCCTAAAGCAGCGGGTGGTTATGCCGATATATTTGGTGTAGCAGAAAAAAGATCACGGAGGAGACAGAAGCATGATCAGAAATTACACAGGAAGTCAGTTTCTGTCCATAGAGCAGGTTCAGAGCAGATATTTAAACACCACCAGTGAGCGCAAGGCGACATCCGGCGGTCTGCAGAACCAGGCATTCTCCAGGATCCTTTCCGGCATGGAGAACAAGACCGCTGAGACAGAGGTGAAATTCTCCAAGCATGCAACGAACAGACTGAGCGACCGGGGGATTGAGATGACCGATGAGCAGATGCAGCGCCTGAACAAGGGCAAGCAGCAGGCCGGCGCAAAGGGCATCAATGAGAGCCTCATCCTGGTGGACCAGCTGGCATTCATCGTCAATGTGCCAAACAACACGGTGATCACTGCCATGGACAGCAACGAAACGGAAGAGAACATCTTTACCAATATTGACGGAGCCGTCATCGCCTGACAACCTCAACCATACGACCGGACCTATTGCAGGAGGTCAATACCACCCCGACTGACTGAGGGGTGAGAGGAGATCAGACAGAGCGCTTCCGTCCTCGCGGATCCGCAGGGGTGACCCGGGATCCAGAAGAAGGAGGGCAATGCCTTATGATGAGATCACTTTTCTCTGGTGTCGCGGGACTCCGCACCCACCAGACCAAGATGGATGTGTTGGGTAACAACATCGCCAATGTCAACACCACCAGCTACAAGAATATGTCCATCACCTTCTCCGATCTGATGTATCAGAATACGCAGCGCGCCTCCGCGGCTACTGCCCGCGTCGGCGGCACCAACGCCAGACAGATCGGTCTCGGCGCCCGCTCTGGCGCCATCGCCACGGCCATTGATCAGCCGGGTTCCACCCAGACCACCAACAATCCCTTCGATATGCAGATCACGGGCTCCGCTTTCTATGTGGTGTCCAATGGTCAGTCCAACCTCTACACTCGTGACGGCTCCTTCTACATCGACGGTGCCGGCAACCTTGCCATGCAGTCCACAGGTTACTTCGTACTCGGATGGAAAGCGGTGGAGCAGGAGGATGGCTCCTACCGCGTGGATACCAATGGTGGCTTAAGCAAACTGCAGATTATGAGTGCTGCGAATCAGACCTATCCGCCGGAGGGGACGACAGAGGCGATAGTGACCGGAAATATTGATGCGAATGATGTCAATGTTCTGAGTGATATCGGTAAGAGCTGTGACTTGGAGTTCTATGACAACCTGGGTTATCTCTACACAGCTAAGTTTTCCATTCGGGATGCGACGGACGCCAGCGGGAGAACCATCGAACACGAATATTCCTATACGCTGTCCGATGTGCTGGACAGCAACGGCAATTCCATCGGAGCGGATAAGCTTGCGGCAATTGACTTCTCCGACGATACATCCAAGATCGTTGTGGACAACTATATCATGGATAAATCGGACTCCTCAAAGCTCATTTATACTCCCATTGGCAGTGATACGGGAATCAGCATTCCGTATAGCGGTACGTTAGATTCATTGGATGCTACACAGATTGATCTGCTGGGCCTGACGGAGAAGGCGGATGTATTGCAGAAAAAACTGGGAACGGATTATGATAAGGTGGAATTCACACTTGCATCAGATGGAAAATCGGTCACATTGGATACCAAGGAATATCCCAAGGTAGGTAGTGTGAAGAGCGACGTCACAGTGGCCCAGGTGACACAGTCAACGGTGACATTTACAGGATCAGGTACGAATTTCCCTTATCGCAATATTTCGCGAACCGGCTATTTGTCCGATTTGATGTCCAATTCGTCTACGAGACAGTTTATTGCAGATGTATATGGGGATAGGGATGGCAGCGTTGGAACAAAACTGGCGGATCTGATCGGTGATCAGGATTATGAAAAGCTAACCTATCGTATATTGGCGGACGGCACATTGGTGGTGCAGAATAATTCCGTGAATCTGACCTTTAATGAGAAAACTGGCAAACTGGACAGCCCGCAGGGAAAGATCACGCTGAATTTCAACGAGAACTATGATCCGACATTGGTGAACGAGCCTGGAAAGACAGCGTGGAAGGGTAAGGAATCCATGGATATCTGGAATAAGAAGCTGCTGATGTCGGGCTTCACGGATATTGACATTGACTTCACTAATGTGACAAATGTAAATACGAACGGCACATCTACCGTAGGTGCAGTGAAAGGAGACATTGAGAACCTGAAAACCGGACGCAGTGTTGGTGAGATGAATGGTGTGACGATCTCCAAGGATGGCAAGATCAATGCTACGTACAGTAACGGCCAGACCAAGCTCCTGGGTCAGATCGCCACAGCGGAGTTTGCCAATGCCTCCGGTCTGGAGAAGCAGGGTGACAACCTCTACGCCGAGACCCTGAACTCCGGACGCGCGACGATCCAGGATGTGACGCTGGACGGTGGCTATATCACCACCGGTGTGCTGGAGATGAGTAACGTCGACCTGTCCAACGAGTTTACCAACATGATCACAACCCAGCGTGGCTTCCAGGCCAACAGCCGTATCATCACCGTTTCCGATACGCTGCTGGAGGAACTGACCAATCTGAAGAGATAAGCATTCGCTGAAGCACATGAGACCCCTGGGGATTTCCCCGGGGGTTTTCTTTTGTTATGCTGGACGACGGTAAAACTCCCCTACTCGATTCCTGCGCTCTATGGTAGAATGAGTTCCAGGGTATTTATTCTGTCAATTTGGAGATGCATAAGGCAATGATGGCTGACAATCAGATGATGATACTGGAGATAGATGAGGCGCTGAGACAGCGGAATTTCCGTGCGTACCAGAAGAGATACGGAATTTGTCCATCGATTGATCCGGAGGAGAAGAAGAAGTATCTGGTTACACAGGCCGGAGATGGCGGACTGGTGCTTTGCATCAGAATGACAGATGGGGAAACTGAGCGGTGGGTTCCCTTGAACAGCATGGAAGCCCCTGCTTCAGAAGCAAGACAGTGGGCGGAAGAAATAGAAATACCGAATAAACGCACAATCGTATTCCTGTTGGGCTTTTCAATTGGATATCAGTTGGCTGCCCTGATGCAGGCTTTACGCCCGGATACAGATTATTATGTATATGAACCGCAGGAAGGTCTATTTGCGTTTATATGTGGTTTCATTGATATTTCAGAGCTGTTCCTGCCGGACAGTCGTGTGACGCTGGCGCTGCCAGGGTGGCCGGAGGGACAGTTGTTTCAACTGTTGCAGAATGCTGTGCTGTGGGGAAGAACGCAACTTCTTGTATTGAAAAGTCCGGGCTATGCAGATCATGCTTCATTTACTGCCATGGGCAGACGGCTGCTGTCCATGATGGAGGAAAACAGGAATTACAACAGATATATAGGGAGGAGAGCTTTTCAGAATCGGCTGCATGCCTGGGGGCGGCTTGCAGACAATGCTTTTGTCTACGATCTGCTGGACAGAATACCGGCGAGTATGCCGATTGTGATTGTTGCGGCCGGGCCGTCCCTTGTTCATAACGCAGGATTGTTGCGGGAATTAAAAGGGCGGGCGATGATTGTCTGCGTTGACAGAGCGGTACATACTTTGGAACAATTTGATATCACTCCTGATCTGCTGGTTACGGTCGATGCAATCAAGGATACATCATATCTGGTTTCGCCCATGACAGATACGATACCGCTCCTGTGTTCTTTCCAAAGCATGAAGCGTACGCAGGAACACTTTGACGGAAGATGTATCTACTGCCACCCGTTGGAGGAAGAGAAACTGATACCTGGAATCCGCCGCCGTATTACAAAACGTGTTGATTCCAGCGGAAATGTTGCAGGAGTAGCGCTTTCTGTTTTCTTGGCACACGGATCAAAAACCGTGATTCTTGTTGGACAGGATCTGGCAATGGCAGGAAAGGAAAGCCATTCGGATGGGAGCCATGTTGGCTTGTCCAAGGGAAGCAAAATTGTGTTTGTTGAAGGCATCGATGGAAAACCGGTTGCGTCCAGGGAGGATTGGGTGGGTTTTCTTCGAAGCTATGAGCAGGTAATACGACTGTTTCCAAAAACACGTGTGATTGATGCGACAGAGGGAGGCGCAAAAATCCATGGGTCGGAAGTGATGACACTGCGGGAGGCAATTGATTCTTTTTGTGCAGTTACATGGGATTTGGAGGCTGTCTTCCGTGATCTGCCCAGAGCACAGACTCATGTGGAACATGAGGAAACCATCCGTTTGATGCAGCAATGGCAGACGGAGTTGAAACAGATTACGCAGGCCTGCTCGGAAGTGATACCGCTGTATGAGAAAATAATACGAATTTGCCGATTTCATGATATTCGCGAGAAAAGAAATGAAAGCCTGCTGAAAAAGGCGGACCAGGTCAGAAGCAGAATCAATGAACTCCCGGTCAATTCGATTTTGGAACAATCCTGGATAGAGCGAACAGAAATGATACCGGACAGGATGCTTGTCGCACGGAACAATGAGGAGGCGCTGCCGGTATTCGAGGAGGCGCTTGCCTATTACCGGCATCTGCCGGAGGATTGCAGGTCGTTGTCGGAGGCGATACAGGCGGTCATAGATGAATGTGAGGATTGACCACAGATTCTTAGGGGGTGATTAGATATGATTGCACATCAGAAGATGGGATCGTATACGAAAGAGGATTACTACGCCACGCCGGAGGGTGAGCGGGTCGAACTGGTGCGGGGACTGTTCCGAAATATGGCAGCGCCTGGATTGACGCATCAGAGGATATCGATGCATCTGTCTACGGTGATCAATAACCATATTCGAGAGAAAGGATTACAATGCGAGGTCTTTGCAGCGCCCTTTGATGTGGACTTCTCCGAGACGGAGGAGCGGGATACCATCCTCCAGCCGGACATCTCTGTTATCTGCGATCAGGACAAGTTGACGCGGCGAGGATGTATGGGTGCGCCGGATTTCATTATCGAGATCAGTTCTCCGGGGTATTTCGACTATGACAACGGAGAGAAACGGGATATCTACCGCCGGGCGGGGGTGAAGGAATACTGGATCGTTGATCCGGCGAAAGAGAAGATCCTGGTCTATCTGTTCCATACGGACAGAGAGGAGGAACTCAGGGACAGTGATATCTTCCTGTATGGGATGAAGGATATGGTTCCGGTACACATATGCGAAAATTTCACCATTGATTTCGCGGATTTCGATCTGCAGGGTTGATTGCATGCCAATTGAGAATTTATTTCATGGAGTCAAAGTTATTCTGAAACAATAATTCAAAACACTTTCGTTTTTTCTCATTTTGCCTTTATCGAATTGTAATTCGTGATAAAATAATCCAGTCGGCACAACATATTGTAGATTACTTTCACCAGAGACACAAATTGATGAAATAATTTTTCAATATGAAAACTGGGCAGATGATCGAATGAGTGATTGAGGCGGCGAGGCATGATCGAAGTGACCAAAATGGATGGGCGCAGGATGCTCATCAATGAAGACCAGATCGAAACGGTGGAATCCAATCCGGACACCGTGATCGTTCTGGTGTCCGGTCGTAAGCTCATCGTGAAGGACAAACCGGTGGAGATCCATGCGATGATCCGCCAGGAACGCAGCTAACAGAGTAGACAGGAGTACAGCAGGGTATGGATCTGGCAAGTCTGATCGGTGTTGTAATGGGTATCGTACTGATGCTCGTCGGTATCATCACTTCCGGTGGTATCGAGACCATCACCAATTTCGTAGATATCCCCTCTTTTGCTATCACAGTCGGTGGTTCACTGATGGCGGTGTTCGCCAGCGTGACGATTCCGGAGTTCGTCTCCGGTCTGAAGTGCTACGCCATGATCTTCAAGGGCGTATCTCTGGATATGAAGGGCGCCATCAAGCAGGTGATCGATCTGTCCAACACCGCCCGTAAGGAAGGCCTGCTGGCACTGGAAGAGGCTGCAAGCGGGATGGAGGATCCCTTCATTAAGAAAGGCATCATGCTGATCGTGGACGGCACCGAACCTGAGCTGGTGAAATCCATCATGGAGGCGGAGATCGACGCCATGGCGGAACGCCATAAGGGCAATTACAGTATCTTTGAGTCTATTGCGGCACAGGGACCCGCCTGGGGCATGATCGGAACTCTGATCGGTCTGGTTAACATGTTGAACGACATGAGTGATGCCAGTAAGATCGGACCTTCCATGGCGGTTGCTCTGATTACAACGTTGTACGGTTCCATCATGGCGAACTGGCTCTGCTTCCCGGTATCCGGTAAGCTGAAGGCAAGGAGCAATGCGGAGTATATGCTGAAATCCGTGATTATCGAGGGGCTGCTGTCTATTCAGGCCGGTGAGAACCCGCGTGTGACGGAGGAGAAGCTGAAATCCTTCCTGTCGCCGAAGGATCGTGCGGCCTACGAGGCAGAGAACGGTGACGGCTCCGGCGGTGGCGGAGAAGGCTGATGATGGCCGCCGGCAGAGTAGTGATACGGTTTTTGTGGAGGTTTGAATAAATGGCAAAGAAGGAGCCAAACGGTCCAGTGGACCGTTTGCCCCGCCGGCAGAGTAGTGATATGGTTTTTGTGGAGGTTTGAATAAATGGCAAAGAAGGAAGATCCGCCGCCAGCTGGTGCGCCGGCCTGGACGGCAACCTTCGGTGATCTGATGAATCTGTTGCTGTGCTTCTTCGTTCTGCTGTTCTCCATGTCCACCATGGATGCGCAGAAGTTCGAGGAGGTGGCGGCCTCGTTCTCCTCGGCCTTCGGTATACTGAAGGGCGGCGAGATGGCACTGGGCAAGGGCGCGCTGATCGGAGACGGTGTCTCCCAGCTCAAGGAATTGTCCAGCTTCACAGTCACCATGGGCGCGAACCAGAGCGGCCAGTCCGAAGAGGTCACGGAGGTGGATGGCGATTTCGACTATGATCAGACCGGCAACGGTGAGGAAGCGAAGCCCAATATCGGAGAGAACGGCACGGATGGCCAGCTGCAGAATGAGGAAGAGAGCACAAAGGTTCAGGAGGCGGCCGTAGAGGAACAGCTGGAGGCTTCCGAGGAGCTGGCGGAGAAGATCCGCATGGCGATGAACGAGGCACAGATTGAGAGTGATGTGGAACTCAACTTCACGAGCCAGTATGTGCAGCTGACCCTGCAGGGGGCGATTCTGTTTGATTCCGGCGATACGGACATCAAGCCGGAGGCATTGCCGATCCTGGGGAAGATCGGACAGATCCTGGAGCGTTACGCAGGCGGGACCATTGAGATCGAGGGACATACGGATAACGTCCCGATGCACCGCGGCGGGAAATACAGTAATAACGATGAACTCTCCGATGGACGTGCGCTGGCGATTTTCTATCAGCTATTGGAGACCACAACACTGGATCCGGCGCGGATCATGCACACGGGCCGCGGCGAGTACGATCCCATCGCTGACAACTCCACCCCGGAGGGGCGCGCGCGGAACCGGCGTGTGGAGATCCGTATCTACAACCCATTAAGTCCGATGTACTAGAGAAAGGAATACGGCAATGAAAAAGAACCTCCTCGCAATCCTCATACTGGCCATTCTGGTTGTGAATACGGCCATGACCGGCTTTATGATGCTGACGGTCATGACCACCAACTCCCAGGCCATCCAGCTGATCACCGATGTGGCCAGTGCACTGCAGATTGAGGCCAATGGCGGTGTGAACGGTCAGGGCTTCTCCAATGCCGCCACCGGTAATGTCCGGGTGGACAACATAGCGACCTATGAGATCGCGGATCTGACCATCAACCTGAAGCCCTCCGTCGTCACAGGACCGAACGGAGAGACTTCCAGCAAGACGCATTACATGATGGCATCGGTGGTTCTTTCCATGGATATGTCCAATGCGGATTATGAAAACTATGGTACGGCGGCTTCCATGGATACCATGAAGAGCCTCCTGACGGCGACGATCCAGGATACGATCTCCGCGCATACGCTGGAGGAAATCCAGAGCAATGAGGATGCGCTGCGCAAAGAGATTCTCGGCAATATCCAGAGCCTCTACGGATCCAATTTTATTTACAGTATATCCTTCAGTAATAAGGTGTTCTCGTGAGCGAAGTTCTTTCACAAAATGAAATAGACTCGCTGCTGGCAGCGCTGTCGACAGGTGAACTCGATGTCGACCAGATGCAGAATGCGGATGAGAAGAAGGTCAAGGATTACGATTTCCATCGTCCGGCCAAATTCTCCAAAGAGCATCTGCGTACGCTGGAGATGATCTATGAACACTATGGACGGCTCCTGTCCACGACATTGCCGCTGTACCTGCGCAAGAGCGTATCCGTCAGCGTGGCGAACTCCGAGACGGTAACCTATTCTGAGTTCAGCAATGCGTTGTCGAATCCGGTGATTCTGGGGATTGTGAATTTCCTGCCGCTCCAGGGCAATATCATCGTGGAGCTGCAGGCCAATCTGGGATTCACCTACATCGATCGAGTACTGGGCGGTGAAGGGGGGCCGCTCGACAAGCCCCGGCCCTTTACGGATATTGAGATGCCCCTGATCGAGAAACTGGTAACCATCTGCATGCAGCTCATGGTGGAGCCCTGGGAGAATGTGGTGGAGATCAACCCGGTCATGGAGCGTATCGAGACAAACCCGCAGTTCGCGCAGGTCATTTCGCCCAGTGAAATGATCGCCATCGTGACGCTGAACCTGAAGATCGGTGACACCGAAGGTCTGATGAATGTCTGTCTCCCCTATTTCACGCTGGAGAGCATCATGGACCGGTTGAACACCAAGTTCTGGTTTTCCACGATGCAGAAGCAGAGCGAGGAGGACTACGCAGAGAACCTGGAGACACTGGTGCGCAGAGTGGATGTGCCGATCAAGGCGATCCTGGGGCGCTGCAGCATCTCGGTCAACGATTTTGTTTACCTGCAGCCGGGAGACATCCTGTGCCTGGACAGCAAGACGAACAGCGACATGCAGGTCTATGTGGGCAATATATACAAGTTTACGGCTCTTCCCGGCACATCCAAGGACAAGTACGCGGTTCGCGTCACTTCGGTTGTGAGGGAGGAAGAGGAAGAAGAGGAGGAGTAGCGGCATGGACGGAGGAACGCTGTCCCAGGACGAAATTAATGCTCTGCTCGCAGGCATGGACACATCGTCGCCGCCAGCGGATGACGGGGGCGGCAGTAGCGGCTCCATGGATATGGGCGGCTCCTTTGAGGCGCCGGAGATTGATGAATCGCTGCTGACCGATGCCGAGAAGGATGCCATCGGGGAGATCGCCAATATCAGCATGGGATCTTCTGCCACCACGCTGTATTCGCTGGTCAACCAGAAGGTGAACATCACAACGCCGGAGGTGTCGTTGGCCAACTGGGCGACGGTGACCGAGAACTATGAGCGGCCGTGCGTATTCATCCAGATCAAATATACGGTTGGTATCGAGGGGTCCAATATCCTGATTCTGAAGGAACAGGATGTTATGATCATCACGGACCTGATGATGGGCGGAGACGGTACCAACATCGACGGGGAGATCGGTGAACTCCAGCTGTCAGCCATCTCTGAGGCCATGAACCAGATGATGGGTGCGGCGGCGACTTCGCTCTCCACCATGATCAACCGTAAGGTGGATATCAGCCCGCCGGATGCTACGCTCCTGGATATGATCGACAACGATCCCAGTGAGATCGCGGAATTCCTGACACAGACCTTCGTCCGCATCACCTTTAAGATGCAGATCGGCGATCTGGTGGATTCAACGCTGATGCAGCTGTATCCGATTGACTTTGCCAAGAGTCTGAACGATACCATCAGCATGGGGGGGCAAAGCGATGCGGCACCAGCTGCTGCGCCGGCTTCTGCAGCCCCAGCGCCTGCGCCTGCACCGGCCCCGGCGCCGGCTCCGGCTCCGGCACCCATGGAGATGCCGCAGCAGATGCCGGGCATGGACATGTCCGGTATGGGACAACCCATGATGCAGCAGCCGATGATGCAGCAGCCGATGATGCAGCAGCCCATGATGATGCCGCAGGGCATGCCGATGATGATGCCCCAGCAGAACTATGTGCCGGCACAATTCCAGTCCTTCGCGCCGGTGGGCGGACCCCTTCCGGGTGCGGAGAACATCGGCCTTATCAAGGATGTGCCGTTGGAGGTGACGGTGGAACTGGGCCGCACGGCCAAACCCATTTCCGACATCCTCGATTTCACACCGGGAACAATCATCGAGCTCGACAAGGTGGCCGGCGAACCGGTGGACGTTCTGGTCAACGGCAAATTCGTCGCCAAGGGTGAGGTGGTGGTCATCGAAGAAAGCTTCGGCGTGCGTGTGACAGAGATCGTCCAATAACTTCTTGACCGACAGACAGGTTCACCCTATAATGATTTGGTGTACCATTATGATTCATATGAAAGGTAGGAGATCATGGCAAAAAATGTACTGGTTTGCGACGATGCGGCGTTCATGCGGATGATGATCAAAGACATCCTCTCCAAGAACGGCTACAACGTGGTGGGCGAGGCAGAAAACGGAAAGATTGCCGCGGATAAATATAATGAACTTAAGCCCGATCTGGTGCTGATGGATATCACAATGCCTGAGATGGACGGGATTCAGGCACTGAAGGCGATTAAAGGTGCGGATGCCAATGCGAGCGTCATCATGTGTTCGGCCATGGGCCAGCAGGCGATGGTCATCGAGTCCATTCAGGCAGGCGCAAAGGATTTCATTGTGAAGCCTTTCCAGGCAGATCGGGTTTTGGAGGCAGTTAAAAAGGTCATCGGGTGATGCACACTGCGGACTCTCTGGCACAGCTCATTACGGTTCTGCTGTTGTGCGTCGCGGTCCTGTGGGCCGCATGGTTTGTTACAAGATGGATAGCCGGCGTACAGAGGGGTGGTGTCAGAGGAGGCGCGCTGGAGGTTATGGAAGCCTGCCGGATCGGGCCGAACCAGACGGTGGAGATCATACGGGTGGCAGACCGGTATGTGGCGATTGCGGTAAGCAAGGATTCTGTGGAGAAGCTGTGTGAGCTGGGACCGGAGGAGTACACACCGAGGGCGGCTGGCGTGGCGGAACAGGCATCGGGCAGAAAGGCATCCTTTCGGGCGATTCTTGAGGGCCTGAACAGGAAGGACAGTATGGATGATAAGGCGCAGGGCTGAGACCGGATCATCAGGAGATTTGGGTTACCGAAAGGGCATGCTGTGGCGATGCCTTTTTTTTGCTGTCACCCTGATCCTGTTCTGCACAGTCTGGTATGGGCAGCGGGTCACGGTATTCGCCTCCACCTCGTATGTGGATGATACACACCCGACAGATCCCACCAGAGACAGGGAGACGCACCTGACCGGAACGACGGGCGAACGGACGAATATTACGGATCCCGGATCCTCTGATGATCCGGAGGATCTGAAGGAACTGAATATCGCCAATACGGTGACCGTCACCTACGACAACGGGAACGGAACCATCAACGGCGCACTCAGGATCCTGATCACACTGACGATCCTGACCTTCCTGCCGTTGATCCTCGTGATGATGACGAGCTTTACGCGTATCATCATCGTGCTGCACTTTACCAGGTCTGCCATTGCAACGCAGACCTCTCCGCCGAATCAGGTTCTGCTGGGTCTGGCGCTGATTCTGACCTTCTTTATCATGCAGCCCACCATCACGGAGGTCTATAACAATGCGGTTGTCCCCTTTGACGATGGTCTGCTGGACCAGCAGGAGTTCCTGACAGAAGCAATGAAGCCGATCCGGACCTTCATGTACGGGCAGACCCTGACCAAGGATGTGCGTCTGTTTATGGATATAGACGGACTGGACTGGGATGGAGAACTGGATTCGATCCCGAATGCCGTTCTGATTCCGAGCTTTGTGATCTCGGAGCTGCGGACGGCGTTTATCATCGGTTTCCTGATCTTCGTTCCATTTATCGTTATTGATATGGTGGTGGCTTCGGTGCTGATGAGTATGGGTATGATGATGCTGCCGCCGACAACGATCTCCCTGCCCTTTAAGATCCTGCTCTTCGTACTGGCTGACGGGTGGAACCTGGTGATCGGCAGTGTGGTGAAGACATTCTATTAGGAAGGAGGCGTGGACGGAATATGACTGTTGATACCGTAACGCAACTGATTTCCGAAGCGCTCTTCCTTGTGATCAAGGTGGCGGCGCCGATTCTGCTGATCTCTCTGGTGGTTGGTCTGACGATTTCCATCTTCCAGACGGTGACTTCGATCCAGGAGCAGACCCTGACCTTTGTGCCGAAGATCCTGTTGTGCTTCATCGGACTTATGATCCTCGGGCACTGGATGCTCACAGAGCTGTCGAACTATGTGATTCAGGTGTGGTCCAATTTCAGCATTTATCTGAACGGGCCGTGATGCGGGAACCGGGAGAACAGCCTTGATCGACTATCGGTTCACATATGGAGACCTGGAGATTTTCCTGCTGATCCTCATGCGGGTGGCAAGCTTTGTTCTTGTCGCGCCTTTTTTCAGCATGGCCAATACCCCGCAGAATGTACGGGTCGGTTTTTCTTTTTTTCTGAGTATACTGCTCTATGGTTCGGCGCCCGTGCAGACGCTGGAATACCATACGGTGGCGGGTTACGCGATCATCGTGATCAAGGAGGTTATGACCGGGATTCTGATTGGCTACAGCGCCACCATGGTCAATTACATTGCGAACTTCGCAGGTCAGATTGCGGACATGCAGACCGGTCTCTCCATGGTGACCATCTTCGATCCGAATTCCAGGGAGCAGGTTACGATCTCGGGTTCCCTGTACCAGTATGCCTTTATCGGAATGATGATGGTGAGCGGGATGTACCAGTATGTCCTGCGCGGACTGACGGATTCCTACCTGCTGATCCCGGTCAATGGCGCGATTTTTGACAGGGAGCGGCTGCTTGCCTCCATGGCGGGTTTTCTGGCCGGATACATCACCATCGGCTTCAGGATCTGTATGCCGCTGTTCATCGTAACTTTCATCCTGAACGTGGTGCTGGGTATCATGGCCAAGGTAGCGCCCCAGTTGAACATGTTTGCGGTGGGTATGCAGATCAAGGTGCTGGTGGGCCTGGGAATTCTCTTCCTCACCAGCAGCCTGATGTACAGCGCATCTGATTTTATTTTCACAAACATGCGTAAACTGATGCAGGAGTTTGCGCTGGATCTGCAGGGATGAGACGGGAGAAAGAATTCGAAGTCTGCCTTGCGTATCGATACTCTGTCTCCTGCGGGACGGGATATGAGGGCACTCTGCGTCTCCTTCCCTACAACCTTCAGTTCTTCGCTGATGACGGCGGAGAGAAGACGGAAGAGCCTACCGCAAAGAAGCTGACGGACGCCCGCAACAAGGGACAGGTCGCCAACAGCAAGGAGGTCTCCAACACCTTCACCCTGCTGATATTGTTTATTCTGATCCGTCTCTTCTACGGTTACATGGCAGAGCGCTTCCGGGAGATATTCCGCCTGGTTTACAACGAGATCCCGGCCAATATTATAATGTATGAGGGGGAGGTCCCCTTCCGCACCATTGAGTCGGTTCTCAATAATGCGCTGCTGAATATCATTCTCATCGCGCTTCCGTTCCTTCTGGGCGGCGTGACGGTAGCGCTGATCGCCAACATCATCCAGATCGGCTTCAAGGTGACCTGGGAACCGCTGAAGCCGAAGTTCAACAAGCTGAACCCCCTGAGCGGCATCAAGCGGATTTTTTCCCTGCGTTCCCTCTTCGAACTGGCCAAATCCATTGCGAAGATCGCGCTGATCGGTTTTGTGGTCTATAATTATCTCGCGGGGCGGACGGAATCCCTCTTCCTGCTGTACGACATGCCACTGGGGCAGTGCATCATGCTGATGGGCAACATCATTGTGGATATGGGGATCCGCGTCGCGGCGATCTACGCCATCATCGCGGCGGCGGATGTGGCGTATACGCGCTGGAAGTTCCATAATGATATGAAGATGACCAAGCAGGAGGTCAAGGACGAGTATAAGAACAGCGAGGGAGATCCGCAGATCAAGGGCAAGATCCGCCAGAAGATGCAGGAGGCTTCCCGCCGCCGCATGATGCAGCAGCTCCCGCAGGCGGACGTGGTCATCACCAACCCGACGCACTACGCCGTGGCCATCAAATACGATCCGGAGCAGGCGGACGCGCCGCAGGTCATCGCCAAGGGCGCGGATTACCTGGCACTCCAGATCAGGGAGAAGGCCAAGGAGTTCGGTGTCGAGATTGTGGAGAACAAACCGCTGGCCAGGATGCTCTACACGAACTGCGAGATCGGCGAGTTCGTTCCGCCGGAGCTCTATCAGGCTGTGGCCGAAGTGCTTGCCTACGTCTATCACCTGCAGGGCAAGGTCTGACGAGGGTCGGGTTGCTCGTTGCAATTCACGGCCTCGTGCATCTGGCGCCGGAAGCATTCCGCAGGTGGTTCGCGAGCTTGCGACAGCGCGAGCAGGCCGCCTGTGGGATGCTTCCGGAGCTGAGCGGTTGCACTTCAACATCTTGTTGGATAAAAAGTATTTGCTACAAGATGTGGTTTGTGCTATTCTGATTTCATGGGTCAGGCGGCTTTAAAAACTCAAATACGGGACAAAGTCTTCGACTACATGGTGGCCATCTATATCGTTGCGGCCATCATCATGCTGATCATCCCGATTCCGACGTGGCTGATGGACGTGCTGCTGGCACTGGATCTGTCCCTGGCCTTCGTCATCATGTTCACCTGTCTCTTTGTGAAAAAGGTGCTGGAGGTCTCCATCTATCCCTCCCTGCTGCTGATTACCACCATCTTCCGCGTGGCGCTGAACGTCTCGTCGACGCGTCTGATACTGACGGGGGGCGATGCAGGACAGGTCATTGAGGTGTTCGGTTCCTTTGTGGGCGGCGGAGACCTGATCGTCGGTGTGATCGTCTATGCCATCCTCGTGATTGTCCAGCTGATTGTTATCAATAAGGGTTCGGAGCGTGTGTCAGAGGTTTCGGCACGTTTCACGCTGGATGCCATGCCCGGTAAACAGATGGCCATCGATGCCGATCTGAATACAGGTGCCATCACAGACGCGGAGGCCAAGGCCAAGCGACAGGAGATCCAGGACGAGGCCAGCTTCTTCGGCGCCATGGATGGTGCTTCCAAGTACGTCAAGGGGGATTCCACCTCCGGCCTCATCATCACGGCGATCAACCTGGTGGGCGGCATTGCGATGGGTATGCTCCGGCAGGGAATGGATCTGAATGAAGCGATCAACCGCTACTCGATCCTGACCATGGGTGATGGTCTGGTCAGTTCGATTCCTTCGCTGTTAGGTGCGCTGTCCATGGGTATCCTGGTCAGTAAGGGCTCCCTGGAGGCTGACATGGGTAATGTCCTTGTCAAGCAGCTCTTCAGCGTGCCGAAGATCATGTACCTGGTCGGTGGGGTCTCAAGCGTACTCGGTATTTTTTCTCCGTTGCCCACCTTCCTGTATGTGGCCATCGGTGTGATCTTCGTTGTGCTCGGGCGGCTCCTGGAGGGCGGCCTGCGGGAGGCCAAGATCGAGGAGGAGGTAGCCGCCGAGGAGGAGCAGCAGGCGGAGGAGATCCGTCAGCCGGAGAATGTGACGAGCCTGCTGCAGGTGGATCCCATCGAGCTGGAGTTCGGATATGGCATCATCCCTCTGGCGGATGTGAACCAGGGTGGTGATCTGCTGGATCGTGTGGTGATGATCCGCCGTCAGATCGCATTGGAGCTTGGTACCGTGGTGCCGATTATCCGCCTGCGCGATAACATCCAGCTCAATCCGAATCAGTATATCATTAAGATCAAGGGCATTCAGGTCAGTGACGGGGAGATCCTTTTTGATCACTATATGGCCATGAATCCGGGTAATGTGGAGGAGCCGATCCAGGGTATTCCGACCTATGAACCCAGCTTCCACCTGCCGGCCACCTGGATCACCGAGAGCCAGCGTGAGCGGGCGGAATCCATGGGCTATACGGTGGTGGATCCGCCGTCCATCATTGCAACGCATCTGACGGAGGTCATCCGTGAGCACATCGCAGAGCTCCTGACCAGACAGGATGTACAGAATCTGGTCAACAATCTCAAGGAGACCAACGCTGCGCTGGTGGATGAGCTCACACCCAAGCTCATGGGTCTGGGCGAGATCGAGAAGGTGCTGCAGAATCTGCTGGCGGAGGGTATCTCCATCCGCGATCTGGTCACCATCTTCGAGACACTGGCGGATTACGCGCCCTCGACACGGGATTCCGATATCCTGACCGAGTACGTGCGGCAGGCTTTGCGGCGTGCGATTTCGAGCAAGTTCTTCTACCCGGGAGAGACGACGAGCGTCGTGACGCTGGATCCGAAACTGGAGCAGGAGATCATGGGCGCCGTGAAGCAGACGGAGACAGGTGCCTATCTGACGCTGGATCCGGCCAGAACCCGTGCGATTCTCAAGTCCACCGGGGAGCAGGCTAAGAAACTCGAGGATGCGGGACAGAGCGCCATTGTCATGACCTCGCCCATTGTCCGTATGTACTTCAAGAAGATGACGGAGGACAACTACAGGGATCTGATCGTCATCTCCTATAATGAGGTGGAGCCGGGCGTCGAGATCCAGTCGGTAGGTATGATTACCGCATAGATTATGGTATAATCATCCGGTTATGATTATCAAAAAGTATATCGGAAAAACGGAAGAAGAGGCAACAGAGGCCGCCAGAAAGGAGCTGGGCGAGGGCATTGTGATCATGAATGTCCGCCCTGCCAAGCGTGACGGCTTCTTTTCATTTCTGCTGCCGGCCAAGGTTGAAGTGACGGTGGCGCTGGAGGACGAGCCGCAGGAACAGCAGACGGTTACTCCGATGAAGCTGGAGCAGACTGCACCGGCGCCCGCCAGGCCAGTGATCAAGCCCGTACAGGAGAATGCGACTCCTGCCATGGGCAGAACACAGATCTCTGCCTATAAGCAGCAGATGAAGCAGAGCGGTCAGGCATTGCCGCCGACAACGGCAATCCGAGATGCGGTATCAGAGGTGAGCCGGATCATCGAGCGGGGGCTGGATTCGGAGGCGACGGAGCAGACACCTGTACAGGCACCGGCTGCGCAGAAACCGGAGCAGGAGGCTCCGGCACAGAAGACACCCAAAGTGCCTGCCCCGGAGAAAACGCCGGAACCGACGCCGGCTCCGGCGAAACAGGACACCGCGGAGAAGACGACGCCAAGTGCCGATGTGCTCTCCTTTATCAAAGTGCTGTACAACACCCTTCTGGAGAACGAGGTGGATGAGATCTACATCAACCAGCTGACGGATGAGGTGGAGAAATATTCCCGGCCGGGTGTGCCGCTGGAGCATCAACTGGCCAATGTCTACCAGAAGATGGTGCTGAAGTTCGGGACCTCGGAGCCGGTACGCGCACCGGGGGATCATGCCATCGCGGAGATCTTTATCGGCCCCACGGGTGTCGGCAAGACCACGACGATCGCCAAGCTGGCGTCGGAGCTCTATGTCCGCCGCAAGGCCAAGGTGGCGCTCCTGACGGTGGACACCTATCGTATTGCAGCGGCTGAGCAGCTCAGGACCTATGCCTCGATCCTGGAGATCCCCTTCCGGGTGGTGTATTCTGTGGACGAGATGAAGCAGGCGGCGGAGGACTTCAAGGACTACGACTATGTGATGGTGGATACCGCGGGACATAATATCGCCAATGAGGAGCAGCGTGAGACGACGGTGTCCTTTATACGGGCGTTGGAGAGCTGCATGGATACGGAGAAATATCTGGTGCTCTCGGCGACGACCAAGTACCGGGATCTGCTGAAGATTGTGGACGGATATTCCGATTTTACAGATTATAAGCTCATTTTCACCAAGATGGATGAGACGCGGGCAGCAGGCAATCTGTATAACATCCATATGTACACGGGCGCAGCGATGTCCTATACGACCGATGGGCAGAATGTCCCGGATGATATCGCCCTCTTTGATGCGCAGCATATTGTCAAGGGACTTCTGGGCGGGAGTGGGCATTGATTGCGAATTGTGATAGAATGGTAAGATAAAGAATGGATCAGGCAGAGCAGCTGAGAAATCTCATCAAGGCGCAGGGAACAGCCAACCGCAGACCATTGGCGCGGGTGATCACTGTGACCAGCGGCAAGGGCGGTGTGGGCAAGTCCAACGTGTCCATCAATCTTGCTGTGCAGCTGCGCAAGATGGGACAGCGTGTGGTCATCCTGGATGCGGATTTCGGTCTGGCCAACATCGAGATCATGTTCGGAACCGTTCCGAAACATAACCTCAGCGATCTGATCTATCAGCATAAGAATATCAGGGAGATCATCACCTGGGGACCGGAGAATGTGGGTTTCATCTCCGGCGGCTCAGGGATCTCGGGGATGTACAATCTGGACCGCGGATATCTGGAATATATCATCATGAATCTGGCGGAACTGGATGCGCTGGCGGATACGATTATCATTGATACCGGCGCGGGGATCTCCATGTCGGTGATGGATTTCCTTGTGGCCAGCGGTGAGATCCTGCTGGTGACGACGCCGGAACCCACTTCGATTACGGATTCCTATTCGTTACTGAAGGCACTGAACCAGAATGAACGGTTCTCCAGGGAATACACGAAGGTGAAAGTGATCTCCAATCGCGTCTCCTCGACAGAGGAGGGGCAGCAGTTGTATAATAAGCTTAGTGCCGTGGTATCCAGATATCTGAAGCTCCCGCTGCAGTATCTGTGATCGATCCCGCAGGATCAGCAGCTGGCGCGCAGCGTGATGCAGCAGACACCGGTTTCAATCCGTTATCCCTCCGCGAGATCTACCCGCGCTTTTGAACAGATTGCGCAGACACTGGTTTCTCCGGACGGAGTAGCAGAGATCAAACCGCGCGGGATGGCGGCATTCTTCTCCCACATCGTGAGCTCCAGGAAGCTCAGCGGAAACGCGGCTTCCGTGACTCCGTAGCAGTTTGGAGGAAAGTGGATGCAGCAGCAGGCGTTGATGAACGAGATCCCGCCGGGAACCAAGGTTGAGCTGCGGGCGACCGGCAAGGGCTTCATGGACAATGATGCGCGGACACGGCGTATTTATCTGAGCAAGGTCATGGATGTCCTCTCCAATAACCGCATCGAGATGCTGATGCCAACGGAGCAGGGAAAACTTGTTCTACTGCCGCTGCGGGGAGAATACACGCTGTGCTTCTACGGCTCAAAGGGATTGCTGCAGTGTTACGCACGGATTGTCGAGCGGTATAAGAACGGCAATATTTTCATGGTGGCGGTGGAGCTCACCAGCGAGATCCAGAAGCTGCAGCGCCGGGAATACTACCGTTTCTCCTGCTCACTGGAGCTGCGTTCCCGCTTGCTGACCAGGGCAGAACAGGAAGCTCTTGAAGCACAGAGACCGCTGGTGCTGGAGGAGCTGCCGATGGTCCGGAGTATCATCGTGGACGTCAGTGGCGGCGGTCTCCGGTTTATCAGTAACCACGTGTATAATGTGGGCGACATGATCCTGTGCTCCTACAACCTCTCCGGTGCCCATAACCGGGAGTTCAGCATGATCAGTACGGTGCTGTATGTGACCGATGTGAAGGATCGCCCGGGGCTATTTGAGCACCGGATCCAATATACCTATATCAACGAGTCCTCCCGCGAAGAGATCATTCATTTCATCTTCGAGGAAGAACGCAAACTAAGAAGGAAGCAGAACTGATATGGCAAAAAAAATCCTGATTGTTGATGACTCTGCACTTATGAGAACGATCCTGAGTGATATTATTAACTCAGATTCAAGATTTCATGTGGAGGACACCGCCAGAGACGGGGTGGATGCACTGGAGAAGATCAAAAAGAACAGCTACGATGCCGTTGTGCTGGACGTGAATATGCCCAAGATGGACGGAATCACGCTGTTGAAGGAACTCCAGCGCAACAAGATCAGATGCAAGGTCATGATGGCCAGCACGGACACAAAGGACGGAGCGAAGGTCACCATGGATGCACTGGAACTGGGCGCACTGGACTTTGTGCACAAGCCGGATCGCGCCGCAGAATGCCGGGCAGAGGAGTTCTCCAAGCATCTGATCAGCGTACTCGCAGCGGTCTGCGAGTCCAGTGCGCCGGTCAGTACCAAAGCCTTCTCGATTGACGAACTGAAGGCCAGCCGTAAGGTGGTGGAGTTGGTAGGCAGACATGCCAATAAGGTCACTGGAAACCGCATCGTTGCCATCGCCAGTTCAACCGGAGGCCCGAAAGCATTGCAGGCTGTTATTCCGAAGCTGCCGGCCAATCTGAAGGCGCCGGTGGTGCTCGTTCAGCATATGCCGCAGGGTTTCACCGCATCGCTGGCCGAACGTCTCGATTCGCTCTCTGAGATTCATGTCAAAGAGGCGGCAGAGGGAGATGTACTGCAGGCCGGTACCGTGTATATCGCCATGGGCGGCAAGCACATGCATGTGATCACGGCAGGCGGCAGGCACACCATCCACTATGAGGACGGGCCGACAAGAGAGGGCGTGCGGCCCTGTGCGAACTTCATGTACGAGTCCCTGATGGATTCCGACTACGATACGGTGGTGTGCGTGGTCATGACCGGTATGGGGGCAGACGGCACGGAGGGTGTCAAGAATCTGAAATCGAAGAAAAAGATACATGTCATCGGCCAGGATCAGGCATCCTGCACGGTCTATGGCATGCCCCGGGCCATCGCACTGGCGGGGCTCGTGAACCAGGTAGTTCCGCTGGACGATATCGCCCAGGAGATTATCATGAACGTCGGAGTCAGATGACGGGAGGGTAAGGCAATGGATGTTTCTCAATATCTAGGCGTATTTCTTGACGAGGCAAAGGAGCATATCCAGACGCTGAATGACAGCATCATGCAACTGGAGGAGGATCCGGAGAACGAGGATTGCATAAACGAGATCTTCCGCGCCGCACATTCCATGAAGGGAATGGCCGGCACCATGGGCTACAAGCATATGCAGGAGCTGACACATCACATGGAGGATGTGTTCTCGGATGTGCGTAACGGCACGATCAAGATCAACAGCAGCATGATCGATACGCTGTTCCAGTGCCTCGACGCTGTGCAGGGCTATGTGGATAACATCACAGAGACCCAGGATGAGGGCGATGAGGAGAACGCCAACATCGTCAAGGCGTTGGAGGACATCCGTTCAGGCAAGGCGGCAGCGCCTGCTCCCGCGCCTGCCGCAGCACCCGCGGCAGAGGCTGCCGCAGCACCTGCAGCTGCAGAGCCGGCTGGCGACGGCGATGGGACCAAGGACTGGCATTTCATCCAGATGGATGAGGATGCCAAGGGCAATATTGAGGATCTGAAGGAAGGCGGCAAGAAGATCTATGGCGTCAGCGTCAAGATCCAGGAGAGCTGCATCCTCAAAGCGGCCCGTGCCTTCCTTGTTTTCAAGGGTCTGGAGGACGTGGGTGAGATCGCGGTTTCACAGCCTTCCTCCCAGGATATTGAGGATGAAAAGTTCGATTTCAATTTCAGCCTGGTTGTGGCGACCGAGGAGACGGCAGACAGGGTGAAGGAGATCGTCATGAACGTCTCCGAGATCGAGAGTTGCGATATCGGAGAGTTCGATATCAGCCAGGTGAAAACAGCGGCAGAAGAGCCCGCTCCTGCACCTGCGGCACCGGCACCTGCAGCGGCTCAGGCTGCACCTGCGGCATCGGCACCCAGTACGCCTGCTGCCAAGGCACAGACCGCACCGGAGGCGGCCAAGGAAGCGACAGGCACGACGGCGGCCAAGAAGCCGGCAGGCAAACCGGTAGTGAGCCGTACCGTCCGTGTGGATACAGAGAAACTGGATGTACTTATGAACCTGGTCAGCGAGCTGATCATCGCAAAGAATGGACTGGTCTCGGCGGCGAATTCCGCCGGTATCGTCAGCGGCCAGGTGAACGAACAGATCGAATATCTGGAGAGCGTTGCGACCAACATGCACGAGTCGGTCATGAAGGTTCGAATGGTGCCGTTGGAGAACACCCTGCAGAAGTTCCCCCGCATGATCCGCGATCTGAACAAGACCCTCGGCAAGAAGCTGGAGCTGACCATGACCGGCGAGGAGACAGAGCTCGACCGTACCGTGGTGGACGAAATCGGCGATCCGCTGATGCATCTGTTAAGAAACAGTGCAGATCATGGTATCGAGGAACCGGCAATCCGTGCAGAGCGTGGCAAGCCGGAAGTGGGTCAGATCTTCCTGCACGCCTATCAGGATGGCAACAGCGTTGTGATCGAGGTTGGAGATGACGGCAACGGCATCGATGCCAGAGCGGTCAAGGAGCGTGCCATAGAGCGCGGCGTCGTCAGCCGTGAGCAGGCTGAGACCATGACAGAGAAGGAGTGTGTGGAGCTCCTGTTCCATCCGGGCTTCTCCACGGCCAAGGTGGTTTCCGAGATCTCCGGACGTGGCGTCGGACTGGATGTTGTGAAATCCAAGGTGGAGTCTTTGTCCGGTACCGTAGAGGTCAAGACCAAGCTGGGCGAGGGCAGCACCTGGATCATCCGCCTGCCGTTGACACTGGCCATCATCCAGGCACTGATGATCGTTGTGGGCGGCGATCGTTACGCGATTCCGCTGGACAACATCCAGAGTATCGAAGATATTGCACCGGGAGACATTAAGTTCGTCGAGAACAGAGAGGTCATCAATCTGCGGGGCAGTGTGACCCCGATCATCCGGCTGGATGAAGCACTGGAGACGGAGACCAGCAGGAAACCCGGTGAGAATATGATCGTGGTTATCGTCAAAAAGGGCGATCTGCGTGCAGGTCTTGTCATCGACGATCTGGATGGTCAGCAGGAAATTGTTATCAAGACGCTGGGCAAGTACATCAACAAGTGCAGGCTCATCAGCGGTGCGACAATTCTGGGCGACGGCAGCATCGCACTGATCATCGATACGAACACACTGGTCTGAGACTGACGAAAGGGAGCGTGAGATTATGAACGAACTCAGAGATACAGCCGATGTCGGCGAGCTGATCCAGTTTATCGTGATCCGGATCGGTGACGAACAGTATGGCATTGATATTAAGGATATCGACAATATTGTCCGGTATCAGAAGGTGACCAAGATTCCGCAGCTGGCGCATTATCTGAAGGGCATCATCAATATCCGCGGTGTCATCGTGCCGGTGATGAGCCTCCGTCTGAAGATGGGCATCAGTGAGGACGAGATTACGGACAAGTCCAGGATTATCATCCTGAAGGGCGAGGGCAATGAGCTGGTAGGTATCATCGTGGATGAGGTCAATCAGGTGCTGACGATTGGTTCCAATAACATCGAGAAGATGCGCAGAGATGACAGAGCCAAACGTTATGACGGCAGCTTCATCAGCGGGGTCGGACACTCCGAGAAGGGTCTTGTCTCCATTTTGGATCTGGCAGCCGTAGAGAACGATAGCCTCGACGCAGAGTAAACAGTTGGATCGGTCTGATCCGGAGAGGGACAAAAGCAATGGCAGAAATGACGATGGATGAGCTCTCCACTCAATATTTCGATGTATTGAAGGAGCTCGGCAATATTGGTGCAGGCAATGCCACTACAGCGCTGGCGCAGATGCTTGGTACCAAGGTGGATATGTCGGTGCCCCAGGTCAAGCTCCTGGAGTTCAAGGACGTTGGCGATATGATGGGCGGCGCGGAGCAGATCATGGCCGGCATTTATCTCTCTGTAGAGGGAGATGTCACGGGGTCCATCATGTTCCTGGCCGGACAGCGCGCTGCAAGGCACCTCGTCAATATGCTGATGGGTGGCCTGAACAAGGATGAGACGGAGCCTTTTGATGATGTGGAGATGTCCGCCCTGAAGGAGGTCGGCAACATCATCACTGGTTCCTATCTGAATTCACTGTCCATGATGACCAATCTGAAGATGGTGCCGTCGATCCCCTATGTGTGTATCGATATGGCTGGCGCGATTCTGTCGGTGCCGGCGATCGAGTTTGGTATCATGGGAGATAAGATGCTGCTGATTGAGAATCAGTTCTTTGATACGGAAGAAATATCCGGATATTTTATCCTACTGCCTGATATGGACGGGTATAACAGGATATTGACAGCGTTGGGGCTTGTACAGCCGCAGTAATATAGGAGTCACCGCATGAGTCAGATCATAAAAGTCGGCATGGCGGATTTGAATGTATGTGTCGCCCCTGACGGAATAACGACATTAGGGCTGGGATCCTGTGTTGGGGTCGCTGTCCGTGATCCTGTTACCAAGATTGGCGGGCTGGCGCATGTTATGTTGCCGGATTCAACAGAGATCAAAAATAATACGAACATTCCAAAGTTCGCGGATACCGGTACGGAAGAGTTGATTAAGAGAATCGTCGCCAAGGGGGCAAACCGCTCCCGGCTGGTCGCAAAGATCGCCGGCGGCGCACAGATGTTTGCGTTCAATTCCAACAACGCCACCATGAAGGTGGGCGAACGTAATGTTATGGCTGTACTGAAGAAGCTCAAGGAATTGAACATTCCTGTGCTGGCCAGGGATACGGGAGAGAATTACGGGCGTACTGTGATATTCTATCCAGAAACCGGTAATTTTGTGATACGCGCAGTCGGTAAGCCTGAGAAGACGATCTGATGAATTACGACATCGTTGAGGATGAGGCGCCGGAGAGCGAGGAAACGCCACCTGAGGAGCCTGAAGAGGAAAGCAGTCTTTCTAAAGAGGACGAGAAGCGGCTTCAGGAGGCCAGAGATCGACAGGTTGAGCGGGACAATCTCCGACGGAAGCTCAAACTGATTACGCCGGCAGTGATGCTGGCCGCCGGTGCGATCGTATCGATCTATACTTTTTTGCGTGAGTATCTGCTGGGCGACTTCCTGGTGATCGTTTTCGGGACGCTGCTCCTGTTCTTCGGGATCGGGCTGCTGATCGAGTATCTGGTCGTTCATTTTGTCCATGTAAACTGGATGAAAGAGGATATCCGTCGGGATGAGCGCATGAGGGTGCAGGCGGAGGAAGAACGCAGGCGACTCGCGGAGGAAGAAGCCAGGCGACTGGAGGAGGAAGAAGCCGGACGCCTTGAGGAAGAAGCGGCAGCACAGACTGGAGGAGAGCTGTCTGACGAGGATCTGGCAGCCTATGAGGAAGGGCTGGGGATGGATCTGGATGGACTCGATGCGTAGTGGAGTCAGAAAGGGTGGAACGTCCGGCGAAGAGTGACATAAGATGGATGAGGCAGGAAAGAACAAACTCTGGAAGGATTACAGCACAAACAGGTCTCAGGAGCTGCGTGAACAGCTGATCCTGGAGTACGCACCGCTTGTTAAGCTTGTGGCGGGGCGTCTGTCCATGTATCTGGGCTTTAATGTGGAGTACGATGATCTGGTAGGATACGGGATCTTCGGACTCATTGATGCCATCGACAAATTCGATCTGATGAAGGATGTCAAGTTTGAGACCTACGCCAGCCTGAGGATCCGTGGCGCAATCCTTGATCAGATCCGCAAGATGGATTGGATCCCCCGTACCGTCAGGCAGCGTCAGAAGAAGGTCGATGCGGCCATCCGTGATATTGAGCGGGACAGCGGACATGTCGCCACAGATGCTGAGATTGCGGCGAAGATGGGAATCTCCGAGGAAGAGTATCAGAACTGGCAGGGACAGATGAAGGTCACGAATGTGGTATCACTGAACGAGTTTATGGATCAGGGATCCGATATCCAGGAGGACACCAATAATCCTACCAGTGGTTTTGTGGGTCCAGAGGAGGCCGTAGAAAAGGAGGAGCTCAAAAAGATGCTCATGGAAGCACTGGAGCTCCTGACAGAGAAAGAGAAGAAAGTGATCCTTCTGTATTATTATGAGGATCTGACCTTGAAGGAAATTGCGAATGTACTGGAGGTATCCGAATCGCGGATATCACAGTTGCATACACGGGCATTGCAGAAGATGCGCGTGAAGCTTGGAAAATATATGGGAATTCTGACAGAAGCACGATAACCGCATCAGCGGGGGCTTGCGCAGTGGAGGAGAAACGGATCAGGCCCGTGTGGTTTGATCCGTTTTTGCATAATCCCAGGCAGAGAAAGACAAACAGAACACAGGGGAGGAACAGGGATGAACAGCTATTTCCAACTGGTCATAACCGACAGGGCGACGGGGATCAGGGTGATACCCGCCACAGATGGAGGGGATGCCCTGTTAATCAATGATGTTCGTGAGTACCTGGACGAACGTGCCATAGAGTACGACCTGATCCGTCTGAATGACGCGGTAACCGCGGCAAACGGCGTGGTGGTGCCTCTCTGCAACCGGCCGGTATATCCGGAACGGGAGGCTTATCGTCTGACGATCTCACAGGACCGCATGCGCGCAACCGCTTTCTTCTATGCACCGTCGGAGGGCGCTGAACTCATGACGGCGGACGAGATGGTCAACGATCTGGCATTCCGCAATATCGTCTCCGGTGTCTGCAGGGAGAATATCGACGCCTTCTTCGAGAACAGGGATTACTGCAAGGAGATTGTTGTAGCGGAGGGAACTCCGGTGCGAGAGGGGCATGATGCCAAGATCCAGCTTTTCTTCGAACAGAATCTGCACGCCAAGCCTCAGCTCAACGAGGATGGCAGTGTGGATTATCACCATCTGAATCTGATTAACCATGTGGCGGAAGGGGATTTGCTGGCAGAATTGCATCCCGAGGATCCGGGTGATCCGGGGGAGAACATCTTCGGGGAGATCATCAAACCACATCCTGTGAAGCCTGCGCATATTCCTGTGGGGCGTAATACGGTGCTGTCAGAGGACAAGATGCTGCTGACAGCCGGCTGCAGCGGCCATGTGAGTATCCGCGAGAGCAAGATCACGGTCAGCAACGTCCTGACAGTCGACAATGTAGATGTATCCACCGGCAATATTGAATACGACGGCAGCGTGGAGGTCAAGGGCATCGTCGTTGCAGGGTTCTCTGTCAAGGCAGCCGGAAACATCGAGGTGAAGGGTATTGTTGAAGGGGCCCTGCTGGAGGCCGCCGGGAATGTGGTGCTCGTTCGCGGCATCAACGGCATGGGTAAGGGTGAGATCAAGGCCGGCGGTAACGTGGTGACGAAGTTCATTGAGAATGCCACGGTGGCGGCGGCCGGGAGCGTTACCAGTGAGTCGGTCATGCATTCGACGGTATTCTCTGGAACGGAGGTCATCGTCACCGGACGCCGGGGCTTCATCGCCGGCGGTCGTGTCAGCGCGCGGGACAGGATCTCGGCCAAGGTGCTTGGGAGTGAGATGGGAGCGAATACGCTGATCGAGGTCGGCGCGGATCCGTCGATGAAGATCCGGATGAAGGAGCTTCAGAAAAATATTGCAAACGCACAGAAGCAGCTGGAGACGGTGAAACCTACGCTGGAGGCAATCGTGAAGAAACTCAAGTCCGGCACCACGCTGACTCCGGAGCAGGCCAAGTATGCGCAGCAGCTCCAGATCATGAATAAGAAGCTCCTGGAACAGCTGAAGAGAGATTCTGAGGAGTATATGCGGCTGCAGAGCAGACTGTCGGATTCCAAGCAGGCCTTTGTCTCCGTGGAGAACAACGCCTACCCTGGGACGACAATCATGATTGGCGAGCTCTCCATGGTGATCAAGAAGCCGGTTACCTACAGCCGGTTTGTTGTGAAGGACGGCGATGTACGGATAGCAGCGTTCTAGGAGGCATATCATATGTCAATCAATCGTGTGGATTTTCAGGGGACCATCGTTCGCACCGGTGACTATACCCAGGTGAAGCAGAACGAGGACAACAAGGGCATGGTGGACCAGAGCGCCTTCCAGGTACAGAGCAACAGGGAGAATGAGCAGAAGCGTACCACGGTGATTCAGAAGGATGATGCCGATCCGCAGCAACAGAAATTTGATGCGAAGGAGAAAGGCAGCAACGAGTATCACAAGCAGGAGGGACGCAGAAAATCCGCCAAAGAACTTGAAGAACTGGAAAAACTGGCGGATGGCGTCATCGATAAGCACGGCAGGCCAGTGAATCTGGGCTTCTCCTCCGGATTTGATTTTACGGTCTAATCGTGCTATAATAGCCCCGGGGGATGGGGAAATCCATCGAATCGGAGAAATAAGCTGAAATGATCAGTGTGACTGAAATCGTACTCATCATCGCGGGCTTCGTCGCCCTCATTGTGGGATACCTTCTCCCCGTCGGTCATGGAGATGATGCGGAGCTGCTGGGGATCACGGAACGTGAGATCCAGGAGCGGGTGAATCGCGCCATTGAGGAATCCAGACAGCGCGTGGAGGGCCTCATCGATGACAGCGCGGAGGATGGGATCAGCCGCGCCGAGCGCGCGATGGAACGTTTGTCCAATGAGAAGATGAGTGCCATCAGCGAGTATTCTGATACCGTCATCAATGAGATCCACAAAAGCCATGAAGAGGTCATCTTCATGTATGAGATGCTGAACGACAAGCAGCAGAGCCTGAAGTCGACCGTTACGGAGATGACCAGAACGGCGGACGAGGCGAAGCAGGCTGTGCAGGAGGCTGCGAAGTCCGCGTACACTGTCCCGCCGGCGGAGAAGGAGTCCAGGGTGGTGCGGCCGGAGCCTCAAGCGTTTGAGACATTGAGACCGGAGAGAGAGGAGATCGTACGTCCCCGTGAGGAGACCAGAGTAATCCGGCCGGTCGCTGCCGAGGATACGGAGAAATCCTACACGGAGCCGGAGAGCAGCAGGACGGTGACACCCTCTGCCGCCGTGCGCAGGGAGGATGAGGCTAGCGCCCGTTTTGCGGCAGCAGGGATCCAGATGGTGGATCTGACACGTTTTGATGAGGCGCCTGTCACAGAAGAGGAATCTGTAAGAAACAACAAGGTGGTGCCCATCAGCGAGGGCGCCCGCAGACGGGCCGAAGCAGCAGATCTGTATCCGGATCCCATGCAGCAGAACCGCAGGATCCTGGAGATGCATCATGCTGGTAAATCCAATATGGTCATAGCCAGAGAGCTTGGACTGGGCATCGGCGAAGTCAAGCTGGTCATAGATCTCTCTCAGAAACAGCAGCGGAGAATGGCACAGTGAAACTGAAGTATTATCTGCGCGGTATCGGGATTGGTGTGATCCTGACCGCGGTGATTATGGGAATCGCATTAGGAGGACGGGGCAGGAATCTGTCGGATGCCGAGATCATGGAGCGCGCTAGAAAGCTCGGCATGGTGGAGGCAGAGGGCACCCTGTCCGATTTGGTGTATACAGACAGTGCATCACAGGAGGAAGCAGATGACGAAGCTGTTGATGGGGCTGCTGCTGATGATGATATGGCCGGAGATGGGGAACCGGGTGAAGGAATCACGCTCACTCCGCTTGTACCGGAGGCAGAGGAAGCGTCACCGTCAGCAGAAGCGGAAGATGGAGAAGCAGCAGAAGACATCGGAGAAACAGGACTGGAAACAGAAGTCCAGTCACCCGAAACCGTTGAGGAGGCTGCAGAGCCCGCTGCGGACGATACTGTGGAGCCTGATCATCCTGAAGGGGATACAGACCATCCGGCAGAGGAGGGAGAAACAGCGCTGGTAGATCCCAGCTACATTTCCATCAATATCCCTAGAGGGATCGGTTCTGACTCAGTTGCGTTGATGCTGGAGCGCGCGGGGCTTGTGGACAATGCAACCGCTTTCAATCAGTATCTGATTGAGCGCCGGCAGGATCGCATCATTCGAACCGGGAATAAAACGATTCCCACGGGCGCCAGTTATGAGCAGATCGCATCCATTATCACAAAATAGGATGTATCGTGATTTAATTTTCCCTCTTGTCAAGCGAATAGAAATATGATAGAGTAGACGCGCTGTGGTCTTGTGTGCTTTTCGAGACTGGGGCGGTAACCTAATCTGCACGCGCGACCGAACATTCCCCGGTGCCGTCTGCTGCCACCTGCAACGGGCAGGAGGAGTAGGACAGTTGGGAACAGCATAGCCGCGCGGAAGACAACCGAATCGGAGGTATAAGAAATGAGTGTTGTAACCATGAAACAGCTGCTGGAGGCAGGCGTCCACTTCGGACATCAGACAAGACGCTGGAACCCCAAGATGGCGCCCTACATTTTCACAGAGCGCAACGGGATCCACATCATCGATCTGCAGAAGTCTGTCTACAAGGTGGATGAGGCCTACAAGGCAGTGTTTGAGATCGCCAGCCAGGGTGGCACAATCCTGTTCGTTGGAACCAAGAAGCAGGCACAGGATGCTGTCCGTGAGGAGGCAGAGCGCTGCGGCATGTTCTATGTGAATGAGCGCTGGCTCGGTGGTATGCTGACCAACTTCCGCACGATTCAGACCCGTATCGAGCGCCTGAAGAAGATTGAGCGGATGCGCGAGGATGGTACATTTGATGTACTGCCCAAGAAAGAAGTTGCGCAGCTGACCAAGGAATATGACAAGCTGGCCAAGGTGCTCGGCGGTATCCGCAACATGAAGCGGATCCCGGATGCCATCTTCGTCGTGGATCCCAAAAAGGAGAGGATCTGTGTACAGGAGGCGGAGTCCCTGGGCATCACGCTGATCGGTATCGCGGATACCAACTGTGATCCGGAGGAGCTGGATTTCATCATCCCCGGCAACGACGATGCGATTCGTGCAGTCCGTCTCCTGGTAGGGAAGATGGCGGATGCCGTCATCGAGGCAAATCAGGGCGCGGAGGCACTTGTGCAGCCGAAGCAGGAGGAGCAGACAGCAGAGGATAAGGCCCCGACAGATATTGAAGAAGTAGCGAACGCCTGAAAGGAGTAGAACAATGGCAGCAATTACAGCAAGCTTAGTCAAGGAACTGCGCGAGGCCACAGGCGCAGGCATGATGGAGTGCAAGAAGGCACTCACCGAGACAGATGGAGATATGGATGCCGCCGTAGAGTATCTGCGGAAGATGGGTGTCATGAAGTTGGAGAAGAAGGCCAGCCGTATTGCGGCAGAGGGTCTGACAGCGGTTGCCGTTAAGGACGATCAGACAGCGGCTGTGGTGGAAGTCAATTCCGAGACAGATTTCGTGGCAAAGAACGAGAAGTTCCAGGCCTTCGTGAATGCCGTAGCCAAGCAGGCAGTATCCTCTGATGCCAGTGATCTGGAGGGCTTCCTCGGTGAGAAGTGGCTTGAGGATGGCAGCAAGACGGTGAAGGATGCGCTGGTGGACATCACTGCGGTGATCAGCGAAAAGCTGGATATCCGCCGTTTTGAGAAGGTGAGTGCGGCAAACGGCATCGTTGTCCCTTATGTACACGGCGGTGGCCGGATCAGCGTGCTGGTCGAGGCGCAGACCAATGTGGTGAACGATGACATCAAGGAGGCGCTGAAGAACATCGCCATGCAGGTCGCAGCGCTGAATCCGAAGTATGTTGAGATGAACGATGTCCCGGAGGATTTCCGCAATCATGAGAAGGAGATCCTGCTGGCACAGGCCATGAAAGAGAACGAGGAGCTTCCGGAGGCGAAGAGGAAGCCGCAGCAGATCATTGAGAAGATGCTGGTGGGACGTCTCCAGAAGGAATTGAAGGAAATGTGCCTCTCCGAGCAGGTCTATGTCAAGGCTGAGGACGGCAAGCAGACTGTTGCGCAGTATCTTGCGCAGGTTGCAAAGGCCAACAGCGCCGAGCTGAAGATCGCCCGTTTTGTCCGTTTTGAGACCGGTGAAGGCATTGAGAAGAAGGAAGAGAACTTCGCTGAGGAGGTCGCCAAGCAGGCAGGCCTTGCCTGAGCAGGTACAGGTGTGAAGAGGACCCTGCCGCACAAGCATATTGAGCGGCAGGGTTTCATCGTCAGAAAAGTATTTTGACAGTAACTGTTCGGAGCTTTTTCTGAACAGTTACATTTGACAGATTTTTCATGGGCAGCATTGAGGAAGAAAGTAATGGACGAGAAGGACATGACATTTGAGGAGAAATATCGACCACTTTACCTTGGCAGCCAGCTTTGTTTTCCGCTTTATGCCTGTGCTAAGGAAATTGTTCGGGCTTATAAGCCTTATCTGGATGATCTGGATCTGACTTATACCCAATACATCACCATGATGGTGTTGTGGGAGAAAAGACAGGTCAATGTGAAAACACTGGGAGAAGCCCTGTATCTGGATTCCGGGACACTGACGCCGGTTCTGAAGAAGCTTGAGAACAAAGGGTATATCACCAGAGAACGTTCGACCAGGGATGAACGCAATCTCCTGGTTCAGATCACGAAGGAAGGACTGGCGCTGAGGGATCGCGCACTTTCGGTTCCGGAGAAGATGGGATCCTGTATCCAGCTTTCCGCCGATGAAGCTGCACAGCTCTATCAACTGTTGTATCAGGTGATCGGGCGTATTACGGATCAGAGAGAGGAGAAGTAAATATCATGCCTATGCTTCCAGCCGTAGAGTTTTTGGTGTTGTTCCCGTTCCTGATGGGATTCATCATGCTGTTCGTACCGAAGCAGCTGACATCGCTTCGGAGTGTGGTTGCCGGAATCGGCGGCTTCGCGATTATGGCCGTGTCCATCGCGACGGCGGTTACGGTTCTGGTCTCAAAGGAGGGGGAGACCAATGCGTTTCTGGAGCATGCGGCCCTGCCTGAGATCTTTATCATCGCAGGAGAGCTGCTGCTGTTTGCGGTTGTTGTTTTCCTGAGCCTGAAGTACCACAAGTATTACTGTATTCTTCTTGGGGCGATGGGGACACTGCCGGTGCTCTGGATGGATCTGACAGGCCGGGCAGAGACGGAAGCCTGCCATCTGCGTGTGGACTATCTGTCTGCAGTGATGATCCTGATCGTCGGCATCGTCGGTGTGCTGATCTGCATTTACGCCTGCGGCTATATGCGGGATTACCATGAGCACCACGATGATATTCCGAACCGTTCCAATTATTTCCTGGCGCTGCTGTTTGTATTCCTGGGCGCCATGTTCGGACTGATCTGTTCGGACAATCTGGGATTCATCTTCTTCTTCTGGGAGATCACCAGCGTCTGTTCGTTCCTGCTGATCGGTTACACCCGCAGCGAGGAAGCAGTGAACAACAGCTTCCGTGCCCTGTGGATGAACCTTCTGGGTGGCATGGGCTTCGCATTCGGCCTGATGTACTGCCATCTCCAGCTGGGTATCTATACCCTGTATGATCTGACGAAGCTGGATCCCGCGGCCAATGAGGTGCTGCTGATCCCGGTGACTTTGTTTGCCTTCGCCGCACTCACCAAGAGTGCGCAGTTCCCGTTTTCCAGGTGGCTTCTGGGTGCCATGGTGGCACCGACACCTTCTTCGGCGTTGCTGCATTCCGCGACGATGGTAAAGATTGGTGTCTATATGCTGCTGCGTCTTTCTCCGATGCTGCGGGGCAATCTCACCGGTATCATGATCTCCGTGATCGGCGGGTTCACGTTCTTTGCGGCCTCCCTGCTTGCCATCACAGTTTCAGACGGCAAAAAGGTGCTGGCCTATTCGACCATCTCCAATCTGGGACTGATCACTGCCTGCGCAGGTACCGGTACACCGGAGGGTATGTGGGCTGCAACGATGCTGATCCTCTTCCATGCGGTCAGTAAGTCCCTCCTGTTCCAGACGGTGGGTGATATTGAGAACTGCATGCACAGCAGGGACATCGAGGATATGCATGGTCTGATCATCAAGCTGCCGAAGCTGGCCTTTATTATGATCATCGGTATCTGCGGCATGTTCATGGCGCCTTTCGGTATGCTGGTCAGTAAGTGGGCGGCACTCAAATCCTTTGTGGATTCCAACTCCGTATGGCTGGTGCTGTTCCTGGTCTTCGGTTCCGGTTCCACCCTGTTCTACTGGGCAAAATGGCTGGGCAGTATCTGCGCCGTTATCCACCAGTCGGTGGATCTGGAAGATATTACACCGCGGTCGGAATATATCTCTATCATCCCGCTGACCACCATGATTGTCATTATGTGCTTTGCGTTCCCGTGGATGAGCAATCATATGGTGCAGCCGGTACTGAATGAGGCGTATCATACGAATATTCCCAATGTCATCGGTGGCTCGGATGTCGTCATCATGATCATCATGGTGGCAATGGTCTTCCTGATCCCGATTGGAAGCCGTGTTCTGGCACTGGGTAAGACGGATAAGATGACCATGTCCTATATGGCCGGTGTCAATGCCGGTGATGACAGACATTATGTGGATTCCTTCGGCAAGGAGCGGGCGCTCTACATCTCCAACTGGTACATGGAGCAGATCTTCGGTGAGAAGAGGCTGCTGGTGCCCTGCATCTGCATATCGGCCGTGATTGTGGCACTGATGGTCATCATCGTAGTAGGAGGTGCATGGGTATGAGTCCTTGGATGGTAGTGGTAAGAGTCATCGCATATCTGGTGCTGGCACCGGTGATCGGCGGACTGCTGGCGGGACTCGACAGGGTCATCTCCGCCAGGATGCAGGGTCGGCAGGGGCCGCCGATATTACAGCCGTTCTATGATTTGTATAAGCTGATCATCAAGCAGACAACGGTTGTGAACAGTATTCAGATTCTGTTTGTCAGTGCGTATCTGATTTTTACGATCTTTACCGGGGCACTGTTCTTCGGCGGCGGGGATATGCTTCTGGTGTTCTTCGCCCTCTCCATGTCCGAGGTCATGCTGGTGCTGGCAGCGTTCTCCACCAACGGACCTTACAGTGCCATGGGTGCACAGCGTGAGCTGCTGCAGATGATGTGCTATGAACCGATGATCCTGCTGGTGGCCATTGGCTTCTATGAGGCCGGCGGCAGCTTTATGGTCGGGAATCTGGCGCAGGTGTCCTCACCGGCGATCCTCCGGATCCCGGGAATGTTCATTGGTTTTCTCTTTATCCTGATCATCAAGCTGCGCAAGTCGCCCTTTGATATGAGTACCTCTCATCATGCGCATCAGGAGATGGTCAAGGGACTGACCGTGGACCTCTCCGGAAACTACCTGGCTCTGACGGAGCTGGCGGAGTGGTATGATATCGTACTGATGCTGGGTGTGGTCGGGATGTTCTTTATCACATCCAATCCGCTGAGCTACCTGCTGGCGGTTGTGGTTTGTTCCCTGGTCTTCTTCCTTGAGACCTTTATTGACAACATCTTCCCGCGCGTCAAGGTGACCACCATGCTGGCGGTGACCTGGGGCGTGATTCTGGTCAGTGCGGGAACGAACCTTGTTGTTCTTTCAGTGTTGAGGTGAATGCCATGAAAATCTCAAAATCCCCATGGGTACTGCATTATGATGGTTCCAGCTGCAACGGCTGTGACATAGAGGTTCTGGCAACGATGACACCGCTGTATGATGTGGAGCGTTTCGGCGTCATCAATACCGGCAATCCGAAGCATGCGGATATCCTGCTGCTGACGGGCGGCATCAATGCGCAGACTGCGCCGGTGGTGCGTCAGCTCTATAAACAGATGCCGGACCCGAAGGTCGTACTGGCCTGCGGCATCTGTGCCTGTGATGGCGGTATATTCAAGGAATGCTATAATGTTCTCGGTGGTGCGGACAAGGTGGTGCCCGTGGATGTCTATGTACCGGGCTGTGCGGTTCGCCCGGAGGCGCTCATAGAGGGCGTGATCAAGGCCGTCGGGATCCTGGAGGAGAAACGCACTGAGCTGAAGGAATCCATGAAGAACGGCTACTGTCAGGAGGATAACAGCCAAATCGCGGTGCATATGAAGGAAGAGGATTATGATCCGACGACCCAGTACGATGAAGTGCTGACAGAGGAAGCGCTCAGGCAGCAGGCGGAGGCGAAGATCCAGCAGCCGGTCAAGCCGGCGGCACAGGGGAAGCCTGCACCGGCGGCACAGGGAGGCAAATAAGATGAATGCGGAATTCAAAGTGATCGATCCTGCGCAGGTAATTGACGTTGCGCAGAAATACCGTTTTGAAGGATACCGACTCATGCAGCAGTGCGCAACACGGGTGGAGACAGACGGGAATCCTGAGAATGCGATGAACGGAGAACCGGAGAAAGTACCGGCGTGCGAGCTGGTGTACACCTTTGGCAAGGGTCTGGATATGGAACAGGTCAAGCTCACAGTGCGGGATGATGAGGAGGTGGCTTCCATCAGCAGTGTTTTCCCGAATGCATTCCTGTATGAGAATGAGATGCATGACCTGTTCGGTGTGAAGATCACCATGATCAGTCTCGATTATCAGGGCAATTTCTATCGGACAGCGATAGAGACACCTTTCAAATAAGTTCGCGAAAGAGAAAAGGAGTACAGCATGTCTAATCGCAGTGTCATACCCTTCGGCCCGCAGCATCCGGTGCTGCCGGAGCCGATTCATCTGGATCTGGTGATGGAGGATGAGACCGTTGTTGAGGCGACTCCCTCCATTGGATTCATTCACCGCGGTCTGGAAAAACTGGTGGATAAGAAGGATTTCCAGGAGATGGTCTATGTCGCAGAGCGTATCTGCGGAATCTGTTCCATGGGACATGGCCTCGGCTATGTGGACGCCGTGGAGCATATCATGGATCTGGAGATCACGGACCGGACAAAGTATTTAAGGACGATCCTCTCTGAGATGTCCCGCGTCCATTCCCATCTGCTGTGGCTGGGGTTACTGGCCGATGCCTTCGGGTTTGAGAGCCTGTACATGGAGTGCTGGCGGATCCGTGAGGAAGTGCTGGATATGTTTGAGATCGCCACAGGCGGCCGCGTTATCTTCTCCATCATGAAGGTTGGCGGATTGCGCAGGGATCTGCCGAATGAGATGCTGGATGATTTTGAAATCCGGTTCAGACGGATCGAGGCGGAGCTCACCGAAGTGGCCAAACCCTTCCTGCTAGATCCGGCGGTGGCGAACCGACTGAAGGGCATTGGTATCCTGACCCCGGAGCAGGCGGAGCTTCTGGGTTGTACGGGTCCGTTTATGCGGGCTTCCGGCATCGCCAGGGATATCCGTCAGGTGGCAGGGTACTGTGCCTATGATCAGCTGGAGTTTGAGCCGATCGTGAGCCATGACTGTGACTCCTATGCCAGGACAGAGGTCCGTATCAAGGAGATATTCCAGGCCATCGATCTCATACGCCAGTGCATCGCAAAGATCCCGGAGGGCACTGTAGAGGTACCGGTCAAGGGATTCCCGGATGGGGAGTGGATGACCCGTATTGAGCAGCCCAGAGGAGAGGCACTGTACTATGTCAAGGCGAACGGAAAGAAGTTCATCGAACGGATGAGGGTGCGCACCCCCACCTTTGCTAATATCGCGGGACTGGTGGAGACGCTGAAGGGCTGTCAGCTGGCGGATGTACCGATCCTCGTGCTGACCATTGATCCCTGCATCAGCTGTACTGAGCGCTAAGATAGGAGAAAGACTCATGGCAAAGCTGAATTTCAAGGCAACTGTACTGAAGAATCTCTTTTCCAAGCCGGCGACACGTCTGTATCCGGCAGAGGAAAAGATCTATCCGACGGGGATGCGCGGACATGTCCAGAATGACATGGATGTCTGCGTGCTCTGCGGTCTGTGCTCCATTAAGTGCCCGACCCATGCCATTACGGTGGACAAGGCATCCAGAACCTGGTCGATCCGGCCGATGAGCTGTATTCAGTGCAGGTGCTGTGTGGATAACTGCCCGAAGAAATGTCTGTCCATGGAGGTGAAATTCACCGAACCCGGCAGAGAGAAACGCACCAATTCATTCCCGCAGTCTGAGAAGGCCATCGCGGAGCAGGAGGCCCTGATGAAGGCGGCAAAGGAGCGTGCGGCCAAAGCGGCTGAGGCAAAGAAGGCGGCAGAGGAAAAGAAAGCCGCGGAGGAAAAGAAGCCTGAAGCTGAGGGCAACGCGTGAGAGGCGTCCTCCTAAAGATAAAAGGCGTCGTACAAGGGGTGGGTTTCCGCCCCTTTGTTTTATCTCTGGCAAAAGGACTGGGGTTGTCCGGTATGGTGCGAAATCTGGGCAGTACGGTAGTGCTGGAGGCGGCGGGAGATGAGACGGCGGTGGGACGGTTGATCGCCACACTGGAACAGGGTGGCCCGCCAGGCAGTCTGATCCTGTCCATTGCAGTCGAGGAGCTGCCGGCGGATGCAGTTCAGGCTTTGTGCCATCAGGCGGATTTCCGAATCTCAGAGAGTGAGAAACAGAAAGAGACGTCACTGCCCATCCTGCCGCCGGACATCGGCATCTGTCCATCCTGCAGGAGAGAACTGCTGGAGGAGGGAAACCGCAGAAAACACTACCCGCTGATCAGCTGTGCAGGATGCGGACCTCGCTACAGTATCCTGCGGGCACTGCCCTATGACCGCGCACAGACTGCGATGACCGCCTATGATATGTGTGAAAGCTGCGCTTCGGAATACGCGGGGTTACAACCGGATGGGCGGAGGCACCATGCGCAGACGATATCCTGTCATCAGTGCGGGCCGCAGATGGTGCTGATCCGGCCGGGAGAGAGGGCACAGGTCGCCGGCACCGACGGAGAACAGCAGGCCATCCGTATCCTGCGGGAGGGTGGCATCCTGGGGGTTAAGGGGATCGGCGGTTATCAGCTCGTCGTCAGAGCGGATCACAGAGAAGGTGTACAGCGGCTGCGGGTACTGAAGGGCCGTGAGACCAAACCATTTGCCGTGTTGTTTCCGGATGCGGAGAGCATTCGGAAGCTTTGCAGAATGAGCGGGGCGGAGGAGCAGCTCCTTACGGACAGTGCCAGACCCATAGTCCTGCTGGACCTGCTGCCAGGAATTCATATACCGTTTCCGCCGCAGGTCTTCGGAGACAATACGCGGCTTGGTGTGATGCTGCCGTCCTTCGGCGCCTATGTGCTGCTGGCGGGGGCGTTGGGACCGTTGATCGTGACCAGCGCAAACATCTCCGACACACCAATGCTGACAGATGACCAGGCCTTTTTGCGGACCTTTCTGGAGAATAAGGCATGTCCCGGTGGACCGGTGGATGGTGTATGGATGCATGACCGGCCGATCCTTCGTCCGCAGGACGACAGTGTGATGCAGGTGGTGCCGCCCTATGGACCGCTGTATCTGCGCAGGGGACGGGGAAGTGCGCCACTGCCGGTGATGTGCGTCGCACCGCAGGATGTAACGGCCAGAGAAACCGGCACGGTACTGGCGTTGGGTGGAGATCTGAAGAACACATTCGCTGTGGGCCGCGGAGACCGGATCGTTCTCTCTGCACCCTTTGGAGATCTGTTTGAAGCAGGCTGTATGGATGCGGAGAGAAAGGAAGTGACTGCCCTGTGCGGTCTTCTTCAGGTGGAAACCGACGGCCTGCAGCTGGTCTGTGACCGGCATCCGGGGTATGCATCCACACAGGAGGCGGAGACTCTGGCACGGGCCTGGGAGCGCCCCGCACCACTCCGGATACAACATCATCATGCACATATCGCGTCCGTCATGGCAGAGATGGGGTGGCGCCATTGTATCGGGGCTGCCTTTGACGGGACAGGCTATGGGGATGGCGGGCAGATCTGGGGAAGTGAGGTGCTGTACTGTACCGGAACAGACTGGCGCCGATGTGCCCATCTGGCGGAGATTCCACTGGTGGGGGGAGATGAGACGGCCAGGACGCCGGCCAGAACGGCTGCCTGTTTTCTGCTGCATGCGGGACAGCCAGTGCCGGCATCCCTGTGTACAGCGGAAGAGACGGACTTAATTACCGCAGCGCTGCGTGCCGGTATCGGTACCTCTATGCAGACCAGTATGGGCCGACTCTTTGATGCCATCGCTGCATTATGCGGACTCGGGCGGGAGAACCGGTATGAGGGAGAGTGCGCCATGCGGCTGCAGCAGGCAGCGGAGCAGTATCTGCTGGAAACGGCGGGAGATACGGCGCCGCTCCCCCTTCCGGTGTATACGGATGAGCGCAGGGATGAGCGGATATGGGACAGTGATGCCCTGATCCGGGCGGCGACGGAATGGACGGACCCGGGTCAGCTGGCGGCGGCATTCCATCGTGCCATTGCACATGCATTGACACAGACCTGCTGCGCACTGCGGCAGGAGTTGGGGGAAAACAGGGTGGCGCTCTCCGGCGGGGTCTTCCAGAACAGGCTGTTGCTGGCACTGGCTACGGAAGAATTGACTGCCCGGGGATTTGTGGTTGCCACCAACCGGATGGCGCCGCCCGGAGACGGGGGTCTGTCCCTCGGACAGGCGTGGCTGGCACTTGAATCACATACTTCACTATGATAAAATATATAGAGATATTTTTTTCTGAACAGATTACAAAGGACAATCCTGATGATGAAAAAAGCAGCAACAGTCATTCTGACTTGTATAACGGGCATGGGGCTCCTGGCCGGTTGCGGGGCTGTGGATTCCATGTCGCAGATGGATACAGAACCGGCGTCTGCTGAGATACGGGAGATCGAGGAGGAACAGGTTCCAACCACGGATTTGGCCGCTCCGGCGGGCGATGTGTTCGTTATGCGGATTGGTCATGCGCAGTCCGAGGAATCCGCCAGACACCGGACCCTGCTGATGTTTGAGCAGGAGGTTGAGGAAAAGACGGAGGGTAAGGTTCAGGTGGAGATCTACCCCTGCGGAGAACTGGGCGGCGAAACCGAGATGACAGACATGGTGGAATGGGGGGAACTGGAGGCAGTCCGGGGTGGTGATCTGGAATATGTGCCGAAAACCACGATGCTGGGGCTCCCCATGATTGCTGATGATCTGGAGCAGATCCAGATGCTGTGCAACAGTACATTTGTCCGGGATATGCTCCGGACGGCGGAGACCGACCACAATATGAAGGTGCTTGCTGTCGGCGACGATTCTGGATTCCGCCAGTTCACCAACAACGTGCGGGAGATCCGTAAACCGGAGGATATGATCGGCCTGAAGATGCGTACGGTCCTGGAGGTCATAGATCTCTCGCTTCAGGAGTTCGGCGCATCCACAGCTTCCATTCCCTTTACAGAGCTGTATGATGCGCTGGCATCGGGGCGCGTGGACGGTCAGGAGAACCCACTGGCGGTCATCGATGCCAATAAGCTGTATGAGGTTCAGAAATACTGTACCATCATCGATTATATGTTTTTTGCGGAGCTGATGTATGTCAATCTGGACTGGTGGAACAGCCTTCCGGAGACGTATCAGGGGATTCTGACGAGCGCAGCCCGCAGTATGATGGAAGAGAATGCCAGAATCACCGAGAGTGAGAATGAGCAATACATTCGGGATATTAAGGCGCATGGCATGAAGGTGATAACTTTGACAGAGGAGGAGCGGGCGGCTTTCCAGCCACTGGCGGAGAATGTCTGGCGCAAGTATGTGGAGACCGGCCGGATCTCCAGGGAAGAGCTGGATGAACTGCTGTCAGTCGTAGGGAAGTCCGTGGATTGGTGATATGCTGACAACAAAAGAAGAAAGCGGTCTCTTAAAGAAAAACTCTGTTCGGACAAGGATTCTGTCCCTGTTCGTGGTGCTGGCGTTATTTATCTCCGTGACGCAGCTTCTGATCTCCATCATTGGTATCAATATTCTGAACAGAAGGGATTCTGACCAGCTGCTGGAGCATCTGGGCCGGGAGAGCGCCAGCAACATCAATAAAACGCTGGAGCTGGTACAGCATTCCGTGGATAATGTATATTTCTATGCATACGATCAGCTGGAGGAGCTCTTCGGCAAGCTGTTTGGCCAGACCTTCCGTGAGGAATACCTGGATAAGGTGGCATTTCTTTCCATTACAGAGGCGGACAACATTGAGGAAGTCATGAGCTTCTACTACCGGCTGACGACGGATATCAAGGATACCCCCTGCGGGTTCCTCTATATCCGGGGAGATGATGGCAAGTTCTATCAACAGCCCCTGATGGATATTGAAAAATACGACCGGGCAGATACGGAGCATGTGGGCTGGTACTGGGTGCCGCGACGGGCAAAGGAGCCGGTCTGGCTGGGACCGTATTATAATCAGAATCTGAACGCACGCGTGATGTCTTATATCGTACCGGTTTATGTATACGGCCGTTTCGCCGGGGTCATCGGTATGGACATCGATGTGGAGAAGTTCTGCGAGGAGCTACAGGATATCACCGCGTACAATACGGGATCAGCGGTACTGTTCGATGTGGAAGAGAATATTCTGTATGGAAGGGAGCACTCCGATGGTCTGAACAGGGACGATTTCACCAGCGATGAGGATCGTCTTCTGAATGCGACCAATAATGCGCTGTTTACAGATCATCCCGCGGAGTATTCCACCACCCACGGACAGATGAAGGTGTTTGCCTGCAAGCTGATCAACGGCATGACTCTCTCCATCAATGCACCGCTGGATGAGATCAATGCGACCCGCACAAAGGTGATGCGGTATTCGGTGCTGATATGCGTCATACTGCTCGCGGTGTCACTGGGCATTATGTACTATATGATCAACAGATCCCTGCAGCCACTTCAGGAACTGGATGCAGCGACCAGGAAGCTGTCGGATCCCGGCAGGGACAGGGAGATCCGTCTGTCCTATCAGGGGGATGACGAGATCGGTCAGCTGACCAGAACCTTCCGGGTCATGAGTGAGGCGCTGAAACATTATTTTAAGCATGTACACAGTCTGGCATATACCGACGCGCTGACGAACCTGAACAATAAAGCTTCCTATGAGATCATCAAGGAAGTACATGAGAGTGAGGTACAGATGGGCTGCGCGGAATTCTCCGTCGTGGTGATGGATGTCAACAACCTGAAGCAGATCAATGACACCATCGGCCATGAGAAGGGTGATCTGCTGCTGCAGCATGTGGCGGCCTGCATGCGTAAGGTTTTCGTCGGATATCCGCTCTACCGGATCGGCGGGGATGAGTTCTGTGCGATCATCAACAACGATGCCAGACCGCAGGATCTGATCGACCGGCTTCAGTATGTGACAGCGCAACAGTCGGAGGAGGATATGGAGATCTTCCAGTGCAGCTATCAGGTCGCTGCAGGCGCAGCCACCTATGTGAGAGGGGAGGACAAGTGCTTCGAGGATGTCTTCGCCCGTGCCGATCAGCTTATGTATGATAACAAGAAGAATCTCAAGGCCAGAGAGAGAGAAAGGGATTCAGGTCGATGACCCTTTACAACTGCCCCTGTCATCGGGTACAATAGTGCCCGATGTGTTGAGGTAACAGGGATGGATTTATTGGCAAAACTGGGCCTCCGCCGGGAGAGTGATGTCACGGAGGAGGAGATCAAGACGATGGTCTCAGAAGGACAGGAGCAGGGCACCCTGCAGGATTCTGAGGCCAATATGATCAGCAATATCTTTGAGTTTTCGGACAAACAGGCTCAGGATATCATGACCAACCGCAGTGCGATGGTGTGTCTGGACGGGAATCTCACACTCAGCCAGGCAGTTCGCACGATGCTGGACGGCAGCAACAGTCGTTTTCCGGTCTACGTGGACAATATCGATCATATCATCGGGGTTCTGCATCTGAGGGATGCGGTGAAACGCCTGTTTGATGAGAAGGAAGATGATGTGCCGATACGGAAGATCCGCGGTCTGCTGCGGACACCCCGCAATGTGCCGGAGACGCGCAACATCGATTCTCTCTTCCACAGTATGCAGAACTCCAAGACGCAGCTGGTGATTGTCATTGATGAATACGGTCAGACGGCCGGGCTGGTGACAATGGAGGATATCATCGAGGAGATCGTCGGCAACATCATGGATGAGTACGACGAGGAAGAGGACTACATCGAACCCACTGCGAACCAGGATGAGTTCATCATCGAGGGCAAAACGCCGTTGGAAGATCTGCAGGAGCGATTCGGCATCACCTTTGAGGATAATGAATTTGAGACGCTCAACGGCTATATGATCTCCCGGCTGGACCGTATTCCGGAGGAAAATGAGGACTTTGAAATTGAGACACAGGGTTATTCCTTCCGGATCCTGGCGGTGAAGAATCATATGATCACCAGCGTACTGGTACGGCGGATATCGCCACCGGCCGGAGACGAATCCACCGGAGAACCTGAGAGCAGCATCATTACAGCAAATGAGGAAAAATAGAAAGGGAAAGAGTTATGTCAGGACATTCCAAATTCGCGAACATCAAGCACAAAAAGGAAAAGAACGACGCCGCCAAGGGCAAGATCTTCACCATCATCGGGCGTGAGATCGCTGTTGCCGTCAAGGAGGGTGGCCCGGATCCGGCCAACAATTTCAAGCTGGCAACGGTCATCGCCAAGGCTAAGGCCAACAACATGCCCAACGATACCATCGAACGCGGCATCAAGAAGGCCTCCGGGGAAGGCGGCAACGTGGATTATAAATCCATCACCTACGAGGGATACGGCCCGGGTGGTACAGCGGTCATTGTGGAGACCCTGACGGATAATATCAACCGTACGGCCGCCAATGTGCGCGCAGCGTTTTCCAAGGGCGACGGCAATGTCGGCACGCCGGGCTGTGTTTCGTTCATGTTTGACCGCAAGGGACAGATCCTCATTGATAAAGAGGAATGCGAGATGTCTGCGGATGATCTGATGATGCTGGCACTGGATGCCGGAGCGGATGATTTCAGTGAGGAGGAGGACAGCTATGAGGTACTCACCTCGCCGGAGGCATATCAGGCGGTAGTGGAGGCGCTGGAGGGGGCGAAGATCGTCACCGCATCCTCTGAGATCACCATGATTCCCCAGAATTATGTGGCGGTAACCGATGAAGCGGATGTCAAGCGTCTGCAGCGGATTCTGGATCTGCTGGATGAGGACGATGATGTGCAGGCTGTGTACCACAACTGGGATGAGCCTGAGGAATGAGGCGTTCTGAATCATGAGTTACCGCAGGACCCGGGCAGGCTTCTGTATCTGGGCAATCTATACGGCCTTTGCATGTATCTGTGTCGGGATCAATTTCCTGCTGACCGGTGTGCTGCCTCCTGGGCAGACACCGGTCATTCGCCTGGGCTGTATGGGGCTGTCGTTCGCCGCATCGGGCGTAATCTCCTGTATTCTGTGTCTGATCGCCAATCGACTGCCGGCTCGTGATCCGAAAAACGGAACCGGCTTTTTCGGAGTCATACTGGGCATTCTGGTGGTGGCAGGCGGTATCCTCCTGCGGGCCCTTCGGCTGATGTGGGGACGGGGGAATCCGAGAGGTGAACTGGCCCTGTTTGAAGAAGCACAGTTGGTGGAGAATGGTGCACCGATTTCCAAGTCGGTGTTGCTTTCCTGGCTGTACAAGAAGATCCTGCATTTTCTGATGCGGTTTTTGGGCAATGATCTGCGTGCGGCAGTGATTTATCAGATTGTACTGCAGGGTATCGTTCTGATCGGGCTGTTTCTGACGCTGTGGTTTGCGGTGAGTGACGCCGCAGCAGTCTGTGGAACGGCGGTGTTCGCGTTTCTGCCGCCGGTGGTGGACAGTGTTTTTGTGCTGTCGCAGCATCAGCTGTTTCTGGCGCTTTTTGCCGTGGCACTGGCAGGGACGGTCATACTGATCCGTGGCATAGCCACACAGCCAGACAGTGGGCTTCGATTTTTCTTCGGTCTGCTCGTCGGCGCCGGCTGGGGGTGGCTGACCTTTATGGATGCCGGGGTTCTGTTCGTCTGGCCGATTCTGTATCTATCGATTCTGTTTCTGCGCGGGGAGGAAGACGTATGCCGTGAAGTGCATGTCTTTCTGCTGTTTATGGCTACGATCGCGTGCTTTGCGGGGATGCTGGCGCAGGAACGCGGGATGCTGCAGTTTATGGTTTCCGCGGAGCTCTATTTCCGCCATTATCTGCGATACTTTGGCGGACTGCAGGCCGTGGCGGCGGATGAGACAAATGGGCTGTACGGTCTGGCGGCTGCCATCGGCCTGTTCCCAGCGATATTCGCCTTCTGGCGCCAGAGAGAAGAGGACCGGATTGCACCATGGATGCTGATCACGGTGTGTCTGGGCGTCGGATCCGCATGCTTGAACATTTCTGTATTTCATTCATGGGAAGCATGCCTGCTGGTCTATGCAATGGCGTTTGGGTGTGGCCTCGGGACGCTTGTGCAGCCGAGGGAGGAGATTGTAGCGCTGGCTGCGACGCCGGCCCAGACGGAGGGTGCGTCAGAGGAACTGACGCTGGAGGAGGTCATCCGACGCAGTGAGGATTCCCCGGAACCGTCAGAAGACGCTCAGTCGGCGGAAGTATCCGAAACGACGGAAGCAGACGGGACAACGGAAGCACCGACAGCATCCGAAACAGCGGAGACAGCAGAGGTCCCGGCAGCAGCTGAGACAGAAGAATCAAAAGAATCAAAAGAAGCAAAAGAAGCAAAAGAAGAAACTGAAATCACAGAAACAAAGGAATCCATGGATAAGACGGAAACAGGGAAAGAAAACGGATATTATGTTCCGGAGGGCATGATTCTGCCCACCGGTGATGAAGACGAAGCTGAAGCAGCGGCGGCACCGAGAATGCGGCTACCGGAACCGGAGTCATTTGGTGTCATCGCGCTCCGGCGTGATCCGCTGCCGGATGCGGAATCGGACAGAAAACCCTATCGGGACGCGTTTGATGTGGATATCGCGCCGGGGGATGATTTTGATATATAAAAGGAGACTCCATGAAGAAAATTGAGGAAATTGCTGCCTATGAGATCCGTGAACACCGCCGTATTGACGATGTGCATTCTGACGGGTATCTGCTCCGGCACAGGAAAACCGGTGCACGGATCGTCCTGATGCCCAATGAAGACGAGAACAAAGTGTTCTGTATCGGATTCCGGACGCCACCGGCGGATTCCACTGGTGTGGCGCATATCATTGAACATACGGTTCTGTGCGGTTCCCGGGAGTTCCCCATTAAGGATCCTTTTCTGGAACTGGCCAAGGGATCCCTGAATACCTTCCTGAATGCCATCACCTATCCGGATAAGACGATTTATCCGGTGGCCAGCTGCAACGATGCGGATTTCCAGAACCTGATGCATGTCTATCTGGATGCCGTATTCCATCCGAACATCTACCAGACGGAACGGATTTTCCGGCAGGAGGGGTGGCGCTATGAGATGGAGACACCGGAGAGTGAGCTAACCCTTAACGGCGTTGTCTACAATGAGATGAAGGGGGCGTTCTCCTCCGCGGATGAGGTGCTGTCGCGTAAGATCAAGGAGAGCCTGTTCCCGGATAGTCCCTATGGCCGGGAGTCCGGCGGGGATCCGGAGGTCATTCCGGCGCTGACTTACGAGCAGTATCTGGATTTCCACAGGTGCTACTATCATCCGTCCAACAGCTACATCTATCTCTACGGGGACATGGATATGGCGGAGAAGCTGGAGTTCCTGGATGCGCATTATCTGTCAGAGTATGAAGCGCTGGATGTGGATTCACAGATTCCGATACAGCAGTCATTCACCGCGGTGAAGCATTTCAGCGACAGCTTCCCTATTCTCGAATCGGAGTCGGAACGTGACAATACCTATCTCACAAGGAACTGGAGTGTCGGGGAGAGTCTGGATCCGGACATTTATGTCGGTTTCGAGATCCTCGATGATGTGCTGTGCTCCGCACCGGGCGCACCATTAAAAAAGGCGCTGATTGAACAGGGCATCGGCAGCGAGGTGTACAGCGAATTCGAGGGTGGAATCAGACAGCCGATCTTTTCAATTGTGGCGAAGAATGCCAATCAGGAGGATGAACAGGCTTTTCTGGACACCATTGACCGCGTACTCCGCCAACAGGTGAAGGATGGTATCGATCGCAGGGCGTTGCTCGGTGCGATCAATTCAGAGGAATTCAAATTCCGTGAGGCGGATTTTGGACGATTCCCCAAGGGACTGCTGTACGGGATCCAGATACTGGATGGCTGGCTCTACGATGACACACAGCCATGGACCACGCTGGAACTGCTTAAGACTTTCGCTTCCATGCGCGAGCGGGTGCAGGAGGGTCGTTTCTTTGAGGAGCTCATTGAACGTTATCTGCTGAACAACTCCCATGGCAGTGTCCTGATCCTGACACCGGAGAAGGGATTGACAGAACGTCGAGATGAGGCGCTGAGAGAGAAACTGGCTGCATACAGGGAACAGCTGTCCAGGGAGGAGCGGAGCGCGATCGCGGAGGAGACGGCGGCACTCAAGGCATGGCAGGATGAACCGGATGCACCGGAGCAGCTGGCGAAGATCCCGCTGTTGTCCGTGTCTGACTTAAGAAAGGAGGCCGATCCTTTCCGCTGGGAGGAACGGAAAGACGCGAAGGGCCGGGAGAACCTCCTGTTCCATGACATTAATACCAACGGCATCAGCTATATGAATTTCATTTTCCGGATGGACGATATTCCGGAACGTTTCCTTACCATCGCCCATATCCTTAAGGCGGTGCTGGGGATGATGGATACGGCGCAGTACGACTATGGCACGCTCTATAATGAAATTAACATCCGGACCGGCGGGATCAGTGCGGGTGTCAGTATCTACACTGATGCGCGGGACAGAAAGAAGCAGAGTCAGACCTTTGAGGTCACAGTGAAGGCACTGAAAGAACAGCAGGCGGATGCCTTTGATCTGGTACGGGAGATCCTGATGACAACCCGCTTCGATGATGCGAAGCGCCTGAAAGAGATTCTGGAGGAATACCTTTCAGGGCTGGAGTCGAGGCTTTCATCCTCGGGACATCAAAGCGCTGCCATTCGCGCAGGCTCCTATGGCTCCAGGGCTGCTGCCTTTTCTGACCGGACCGGCGGCATTGCGGCATACCGCCATCTGTCATCCCTGGTGGATGCTTCTGAACAGCCGGACGGTTTGTTGGCACTGATCGGGGAGCTCCAGCTGTTTGCGGCATGGTTGTTCCGGCCGGAGAGACTGCTGTTGGATTTTACTGGCAGTGAGGAGGATCTGGAGGGGATACCGGAGAAACTGGCGGCATTTGCGGATTCATTGCATAGTGATCCGGCTCCGATTGCAGGGGAGCCCTGGCAGTATGTGCCGGAGAAGAAGAACGAAGCCTTCAAGACGGCGGGACAGGTACAGTATGTGGCACGCTGCGGCAATTTCGAGGATCACGGGCTGACATATCACGGCTCCCTCCGTGTGCTGCGTTCGCTGATGGGACTGGATTATCTGTGGAAGAACATCCGTGTTCTGGGCGGCGCCTATGGCTGCATGTCGAGCTTCGGCAGAAACGGGGATTCCTTCTTTGTCAGTTACAGGGATCCGAATCTGCGCAAGACATTGGAGGTTTACGATGGCGCGGTTGATTATCTGCGGCATTTTGAGGCGGATGAGCGGACGATGACGCAGTTTATCATCGGTGCAGTGGGAGAACTGGATATGCCGAAGACGCCCAGCGCAAAGGGTGCCTATGGTCTGCAGGCCTATATGACACATGTGACGATGGAACAGGTGCAGCAGTACCGCGATGAGATGCTGGCGACGGATGTGGCACAGATCAGACGGCTGGCGGATTATGTCGATGCTGCGCTCTCAGATGGCTTTTTGTGTGTGGTTGGCGGCGCGGAGGCCATTGATCAGGACAAAGCGCTGTTCGACACAGTAGAACCGCTGATTCAGGGGTAAGTCATGGGCGCGGAACAGTTCAGGGCAGGCTTTGTCACGCTGATCGGACGGCCCAATGTCGGCAAGTCTACGTTGATGAACCAGCTGATCGGTCAAAAGATCGCGATTACCTCGGCCAGACCGCAGACCACACGGGGGCGGATCCTGACGGTGTATACGGACGAGGACTGTCAGATCGTATTTCTGGATACACCGGGTCTGCATCACAGCAGGAATAAGCTGGGGGAGTATATGGTGCGAACCGCTAGGGGCACGCTCTCCGAGGTGGACGCGGTTCTCTGGCTGGTGGAGGCGGGCACCGTGATCGGCAGCGAGGAGAGGGCCATTGGGGAGTTGCTGGATAAAAGCGGTAAACCCATCCTGCTGATCCTGAACAAAATCGACACGGTGGATGCGACGGCAGTCACGCGTACGGCGGAGCGATTCCTGCAGGAATTCCCGTTTATCAGGAGTGTGACACAGGTTTCCGCGCTGAAGCGCCAGCGGATCGATGAGGTGCTGCAGGAGATCAGGGAACTCCTCCCCTACGGTCCACCATTCTATGATGAGGAGACGGTGACGGAGGAGACGGAGCGGGCAATTGTGTCAGAGATCATCCGGGAGAAGGCGCTCCGGTTGCTGTCTGATGAAGTGCCACACGGGATCGCCGTAACCGTGGAGAGGATGCGGCTGCGGGACCGGAATGGCGAGACGGATCCCTTCAGGGAACCGGAGCCGGAGGACCTGATGGACATCGAGGCATCGGTGATCTGCGAGAAAGACAGCCATAAGGGGATTGTCATCGGCAAGGGCGGACGGATGCTGAAGCAGATTGGCATCCAGGCCAGAAAGGACATCGAGGAGCTGCTGCAGTGCAGGGTCAATCTCCAGCTCTTCGTCAAGGTGCGCAGGGACTGGCGAGATGATGCGACGCAGCTGAGGTCTCTGGGCTATTCGGAGCGACGTTCGTGATGCCGGCCCCGGATCGGGAGGAACTGACGGGTATCGTTCTGAAGCATCAGCCGGTGGGGGATTATGATTACAGCGTGACGCTGCTGACCCTGGAATCCGGGAAGCGTTCTGCTTTCGCCAGAGGAGCGCGCCGTATTGGTACGAAGCTCTGCGGAGCGGTGGAACCCTTCTGTTTCGGTCAGTTCGTACTGACAAGCGGCAGACAGAACGACCTGATCACGCAGGTCAGGATCGACCAGTATTTTGAAGGGTTCCGCGAGGATCTGAACGGCGCGCTCTACGGCAGTTATCTGCTGGAACTGGCGGATTACTATGCGCGGGAGTACAACGAGGACGCGGAACTCTTGCGTCTGTTATACCAGTCATTGCGGGCGCTTCTGTCGCCGGCACTGGATGACCGCCTTGTGCGGATGATCTATGAATTTCGTCTTTTTATGATAGAGGGAGAGTTTGCAGGTGCAGCGGCCGGGGGTTATGAACTCTCGGAGGCGGCGTCCTACGCACTGGGTTTTATTCAGCGGACGCCCATCGAACGTCTCTACACCTTCCGTCTGTCCGGTCCGGTGCTGGAGGAGCTGGTTTCCTTAGCCGGAGAGACCAGACGGCGGCTTGTGGACCGCAGACTCAAGAGCCTGGAACTTCTGGAACGGATGTCGGATGCATGTTGACTTTAATGACCTCCTCACTGGAGAGTTCCTGTTCCCGGCCATCCGCGTACCGGACGATCAGGCCGAAGTGATCACTGATCCCCAGCGCCGTAACGGCCGCATCGCCTGTGGCGGTCCGGATGACCAGATCCCTGCCGACCATGGGGCAGCGTGCGCGGAAGCGGTTGAGATAATCGGTTCGGGCTGAGAAGTGGGTTCTCCGCAGCTGATCCATGTGCCGTATGACAGCGGCGGCGAGCGCGGTACGGCTGATCTCGCGCTGCAGGGCCAGACGCAGGGAGGTGGCGATGCCCTGCAGCTCCGGAGGAAAATCACCGGCTTCTTCATGCACATTGATCCCGATGCCCACGATGATGGCACGTATGGAGCCGTCGTCTGCTGAAACATCCGTCTGCGTCAGAATTCCGCAGAGCTTCCGGTCGTTCAGGTACAGATCATTGACCCATTTGATCTGGGGTATTACGTCACAGACCTCTGCAATCGCATCAGAAACAGCCACAGCGCTGCAGCAGGTGGTGTCAACCCAGTCGGCGATCTGCGTGGGTTCACCGGAACAGTTGCCGGGACGGATCAGATAGGAGAGATAGATGCCCATGCCGCCAGGGGAGGAGAAGCTGCGCCCCAGACGTCCGCGCCCGGCACTCTGGCGGTCTGCGATAACCACCTGCCCATCCGGTGCAGCGGTTCCTGCCATCTCCATCAGGGTCAGATTCGTGGAAGCGAGGATGCTTTCACAGCGCACCAATGCCAGCCGCTCTGCGGGAAGCCATGCGGCCAGTGCTTCGGATGTGAGCGCCTGCGGGATGTTCACAGCAGATCTGCCCGCAGCAGGGCCCGGCGCAGGAGGATGCCCAGCAGGCCGGAGAGAATGAGCTTCAGAATTGCGGTCGGGATGAAGGGCAGAACGCAGGCGGTCAGCGCCGGCATCAGACCGGTGTGTGCGACGACCATGAACCACAGGGTGCCGATGATGTAGTTGCCAATAGCGCCTGCAATCAGGCCCACCCACATGTGCCCGGACTCGATGCCGAATCCGGCAGCCCATGCCATGAGGGGGAAGGAGATCAGAAAACCGCCGGTCATACCGAGAAGAATGTGGAGTCCGCCCTGGAGTCCTGCAAAAACCGGCAGACCGACAGCACCGGCAAGCAGATAGATGAGCACGGCCATTGCTCCGCGGCGGCGTCCCAGGATCAGACCGGCCAACGGAACAGCCAGCGTCTGCAGAGTCAGCGGAACACCTGCCGGAAGCGGGATACTGATCTGGGCAAGGACGGCGATGACCGCGGCAAAAGCGGCGCAGTAGCAGAGATCGCGGGTGTGACTTGAGGTGGTTGTGGTGGCCTGAATGGAGCGCATGTGTGATCCTCCCGGTTGTCATTATTTAATAAAACGGAATATAGCACAGTATGCAGTAAATGACAAGCTGACGGATATGACTTGCAGAGTATCATGGTGTGATGTAAGATAATAAGGTTATGGGACAGAGAAAGCTGAGCAAACGCGGTGGACAGCACGTGATGGCCGGGGCTCTACAGGTTGTGGTCATGATGGGAGTGTTATGCTGCGCGCTGGTGTTCTCCGGTTGCGGCAGGAAGACAGAGGAACCTGTGACGCAGACCACCCTGACCATCGGGGCCGACGGCCGAGTGCAATATGAGATCGTGGAGTCTTTCGACCAATCCTATTACGATGTCGAGGAACTCGCCCGTCTGTCGGAGGAGGCTGTTGCGGCCTACAATATGAAGAATGGCGGTGAACGGGTACAGCTGGTCCGTACAGAGGTCACGGACGGGATGCTGCATATGGTACTGGATTTCGACAGTGCATCGGATTTCTCCCATTTCGGTTTTGTCTCTCTCACCTACGATACAGTGGACGGTGTCAGGCAGAATGGCCAGACGGTGCCGTCGGGCCTGATCGATGCAAAGGGAGAGACTGTAAGTACGGCGGAGCTGATGGTGGAGGAGGCGAACCGCCACATCATCATTTCCCAGGAGCCGGCACAGCTGCGCACACCGTACAAGATCCGTTACCATTCAGCGGATACGGAACTGACATCGTCACATATCGCGACACCGGCAGAGGATACCACACTGCCGATCGTCCTGATACTGGATAAGTAGGAAAAGGAAAGGGGCATGAAAAAAACATGAAACGTGAAGACAAAACAATGGACAAGATTATCGCACTCGCCAAGGGCCGTGGCTTTATCTACCCGGGCTCGGAAATATACGGAGGACTGGCCAATACCTGGGATTACGGCAATCTGGGTGTGGAGTTCAAGAATAACGTCAAGCGTGCCTGGTGGCAGAAATTCGTCCAGGAATCCCCTTACAATGTCGGTGTAGACTGCGCGATTCTGATGAATCCCCAGACCTGGGTGGCATCGGGACATCTGGCAGGCTTCTCGGATCCGCTGATGGACTGCAGGGAGTGCCATGAGCGTTTCCGGGCGGATCAGTTAATTGAGAATTACGCGAAGGAGAAGGGCATCGAACTGACTTCCGCTGTGGATGGCTGGAGCCAGGCACAGATGAAGCAGTGGATCGATGACAATCAGGTGCCCTGCCCCACCTGCGGCAAGCACAATTTCACCGACATCCGTCAGTTCAACCTGATGTTCAAGACCTTCCAGGGCGTCACTGAGGACGCCAAGAATACGGTCTACTTAAGACCGGAGACCGCGCAGGGCATCTTTGTCAATTTTAAGAATGTCCAGCGTACCAGCCGCAAGAAGCTGCCCTTCGGTATCGCACAGGTGGGTAAGAGCTTCCGCAATGAGATCACGCCGGGTAACTTCACCTTCCGTACCCGTGAATTTGAGCAGATGGAGCTGGAGTTCTTCTGCAAGCCGGGAACGGATGACGAGTGGTTCACCTACTGGCGTGGGTTCTGCCGAGATTTCCTCCTCTCTCTGGGATTGAAGGAGGACGAGCTGAGGCTGCGTGACCATGACCCGGCGGAGCTGGCCTTCTATTCCAGGCATACCACCGATATTGAATTCCTGTTCCCGTTTGGCTGGGGTGAGCTCTGGGGTATCGCCGACCGCACGGATTATGATCTGGGCCGTCATCAGGAAACCTCCGGTGAGGATATGACCTACTTTGATGATGAGACAAGTGAGCGCTATCTGCCTTATGTCATCGAGCCCTCGCTGGGCGCAGACCGTGTGGCGCTGGCATTTCTGTGCGCGGCCTACGACGAGGAGAACCTGGGCACGGAGGAGAAACCCGATATGCGTACCGTGCTGCGTTTTCATCCGGCACTGGCGCCGGTCAAGATCGGTGTGCTGCCGCTGTCAAAGAAGGTGAACGAGGGCGCGGAGAAGGTTTACGCGCAGCTGGCGAAGAAGTACAACTGTGAATTTGACGACCGCGGTAATATCGGCAAGCGTTACCGCAGACAGGATGAGATCGGCACACCTTTCTGTGTGACCTATGATTTCGATTCCGATGAGGACCATAAGGTGACGGTCCGCTTCCGCGACAGCATGGAGCAGGAGCGTGTGGCCATCGATGAGCTGGATGCGTTCTTTGCGGATAAGTTCGTTTTCTGAGTATGAATCAAAGGAGTGAGAAACCGATGAAAAAGTATACTTCCGCGGAGCTGCGGAAAACCTGGAAGCAGTTCTATATCGACAGAGGACATAAGGACTGCGGCGCCGTATCGCTGGTGTCGGACGGCTCCACCGGCGTTATGTTCAATGTGGCGGGAATGCAGCCGTTGATGCCCTATCTGCTGGGAAGAAAGCATCCGATGGGGACAAGACTCTGCAATGTGCAGGGGTGTATCAGAACGATTGACATAGATAATATTGGTGACAAGAGTCACAGCACCTTCTTTGAGATGATGGGCAGCTGGAGCCTCGGGGATTATTTCAAGAAGGAGCGCTGCCAGTGGAGCTTTGAGCTGTTGACGCAGGTGTTCGGCTTCGATGCGGATCACCTGGCTGCCACGGTATTCGCCGGTGATGAGAATGCACCCCGGGATGAGGAGGGGGCGAAGTACCGCATCGAATCGGGCTTCAAGCCGGAGAACATCTATTACCTGCCGAAAGAGGACAACTGGTGGGGGTTGGAATATGGCCCCTGCGGTCCGGACAGTGAGATGTTCTACGTAGATGACAGGGAACCCTGCGGCCCGGACTGCAGGCCCGGCTGTCACTGCGGCAAGTACACGGAGATTGGCAATGACGTGTTCATGCAGTATGAGAAGCATCAGGACGGTCATCTGACGCCCCTCTCCCAGAAAAATGTGGATACGGGCTGGGGACTGGACCGGATCCTGGCTTTCCTGAACGGACTGGATGATGTATACAGAACAGATCTCCATGTGCCGGCCATTACGGAGATTGAGCGTGTCTCAGGACTCACCTATGGTGCGGACGAGAAGCAGACCCGCTCCATGCGGATCATTGCGGACCACACCCGTACGGCAGTCATGCTCATCGGTGATGAGAAGAAGCTTCTTCCGTCCAACGCGGGGGCGGGTTATGTACTCCGCCGCCTCATTCGCCGTGCCGTGCGGCATGCGAGACTGCTGAAGCTGGCGAAAGAGGACATCCTGCGGATCGCCGGCAAGTATATCGAGGTCTATGCAGAAGGATATCCGCTGCTGGAGCGGAACAGGGAGTTTATCCTCACGGAGCTGGGCAATGAGATCGACCGCTTCACGGCCACCATTGAGAATGGCATGAAGGAGTTCAGCAAGCGCCTCGGAGAGGCAAAGAAGAAGGGGGAGAAGACTCTGGACGGCGAGTCCGCTTTCTTCCTCTATGATACCTATGGCTTCCCGCTGGAGCTGACGGTGGAGCTTGCGGAAGAGGAGGGACTCTCCGTGGACGAGGAAGGCTTCAACAAGGCCATGGAGCGTCAGAAGAAGCAGGCCCGCGAAAATCAGGCATTCTCCGCCAAGCTGTCTGCTGGGAACGGCGTTTTCGACAATCTCCCTGCGGAACTGACAACCAGCTTTGTCGGTTATGAGAAACTGCAGGCCGAGGGAAAGATCATCGCCATGGCAGCAGGTGAGGCCCTTGCGGATACCCTGGGCGAGGGCAGTGAGGGCGTGGTGCTGACGGATACAACACCTTTCTATGGCACCATGGGCGGACAGGTCGGCGACCGGGGTATCATCACGACCGCGGGCGGCGCGTCCTTTGAGGTCCGCGAGGCGATCCACGTGAGCGGCGGCCGGACAGCACATATCGGTGTGCTCAGGAAGGGGTCGCTGCGGAATGGAGATGTGGTGACGCTGCAGGTGGACGAGGCTTCGAGAATGGCCACTTGCCGCAATCACTCGGCGACACACCTGCTGCAAAAGGCCCTGCGCGAAGTACTGGGGGATCATGTGGAGCAGTCCGGCTCCTATCAGGATATGGATCGTACCAGGTTTGACTTCAGCCATGGCAAGGCACTGACGCGGGAGGAACTCGCCAGGGTAGAGCAGGCGGTGAACGCCCGGATCGCGCAGTCGAATCCGGTTGACACGAAGGTGATGAGCCTAGAGGAGGCAAAACAGACCGGAGCGATGGCACTCTTCGGCGAGAAGTACGGGGATGAGGTCCGTGTGGTGACCATGGGCGATTCCGTGGAGCTCTGCGGCGGCACCCATGTCCGCAATACGAGTCAGATCGGTGATTTCAAGATCGTGAGTGAGTCCAGTGTAGCGGCAGGGATCCGCCGTATCGAGGCGCTGACGGGAGACAATGCGCGCGCGTACTATGCGGAGCTGGAACGTACGATGCATGAAGCGGCGGAGATGCTGAAGACGACGCCGTCGGAGCTGACAGCACAGATCAGACGGCTCCAGGAGGAGCTGAAGAATACGAAGAGCGAGCTGGAATCCGTCAAGGCGAGCCAGGCGAAGGCAGCCCTTGGCGATGCGGCTTCGGAGTCGAAGGAGATCGGCGGGATCAAACTGATTGCCAAAGCCCTGCAGGGAGTGGATATGAATGGTCTCCGTGATCTCGGAGACGAATTGAAGTCCAAGCTGGGAGAGGGGGTTGTGGTACTCCTGTCTGAGACAGGCGGCAAGGTGAGCCTGATGGCGATGGCGACGGATGCTGCGGTAGCGAAGGGCGCCCATGCCGGAAACCTCGTCAAAGCAATCGCACCCCTCGTCGGTGGCGGTGGCGGCGGCAGGCCGAATATGGCGCAGGCCGGTGGCAAGAATCCCGCAGGCATTCCTCAGGCTGTGGCAGAGGTAGAGAAAGCACTGGCTGCTCAGCTGGGAAACTAATCATCAGATATCAAGTCTAACATCCGCTTCACGTTCCGCTTCCTGGGTCATTTCTTCGATCTGGACTGCCGACAGTTCCGGCAGTTCTTCCAGGGAGCGGACACCGAAGCTCTTGAGGAACTGTTCGGTTGTACCGAACAGAAGAGGCCGTCCTGGTGCGTCCAGACGGCCTAATTCTTTGGCCAGATTCATTTCCACCAGACGGCTCACCGCACGGTCGGAGTTCACGCCGCGGATGCGCTCTACTTCCAGCTTGGTGACGGGCTGCTTGTATGCGATGATGGACAGGGTTTCCATCAGCGCGTCGGTCAGGACGACCTTCTTCGGAACCTTTGCGATCCTGACGAGGATGGGGTAGAGCTCTTTCTTCGTACACAGCTGCACCCGGTCCTCCAGCTCCAACAGGTTCATGCCGGAGTCCTCTCCGGCGTATTTCTTCTTCAGATACTCCAGCTGGCCCCGGATTTCGATGGGGCTTTCGTCCAGTGCGGCTCCCAGCCGGTCGATTTCGACCGATTCGCCCATGGTGAACAGGATCGCTTCGATCGCTGCGGCACCTTCTTTAATGTCCATTTTTCCTCCAATTATTCACATCCGAAGACCAGTGAACGAATCATGATATCGCCAAAGGTTTCGGCCTGTTCAATGCTGATCTCACCCTGCTTCATCTCCTCCAGAATCACCAGGAAGGTGACAATGAGCTCTGCCCGGGAGTTCTGTGTCTCCAGCAAAGCGGTGAAGCTGAAGGTTTCGTGCTCACGAATGAAGGCCTGCACATAGGCGGTTTTTTCATCCAGATCGACCTCCTCCCGCTCAATGCGGCCGAAGCCGGATCGAACCTGGTCCACCCGGTCCTCCTGTCTGCGCATCAGCGCTTCGAAAATATCACCGAGCTGCCGCAGGGACTTGTCTGCCATCAGTGCTTCATAATCCAGAGGCTCTTCGAAACGGGCCACCTCCTCCGGAATATCCCGGTGGTGGTAGAGGACCTGGTCACCTTCCTCCAGACGCTCGCGCAGTTCTCCGGCCATATAGCGGTACATTTTGTACTCCAGGAGCTTTTCTACCAGCTCTGCCCGGGGATCCTCCTCCTCGCCCTCCTCGTTCACCTCGCGGGGCAGGAGCATCCTGCACTTGATGTCAATCAATGTGGCAGCCATGACGAGGAATTCGCTGGTCACGTCGAGATCGGATTCCTCCATGCTGCGGACATAGTCCAGATACTGCTCGGTGATCTGCGCGATGGGGATGTCATAGATGTCAACCTTGTTCTTATCGATTAAATGCAGCAGGAGATCCAGTGGACCTTCAAAGGCAGGCAGTTTGACAGCCAGACCGCGGTAGCTGCTGTTCTCAGACTCCATGGCCTGCCTCCGATGGTATGCCGGTCAGGTGCAGAACCACCAGTTCACCCGGATTGAACAGGCGGAAACGTATGGTGTGAGACCCGAGGCCGCAGCTTACGACGAGCTGTGCATTCTGCAGCCGGTAGCATCCGCCGCTGTATTTCGGAAAAAGACGGAAGGCCGGGCTGATGACGCCACCGATGTAAGGAAGACGTACAATGCCGCCGTGTACATGGCCGGAGAGTACCAGATCCGCACCCCATGCGGCATATTCCGGGAAATACCACGGATGATGTGCGACCAGCAGATTCAGATGATCGGGATCGGGGCGGCCCAGCATGCGGTTCAGATAATCCTGCGGCATCGGTGTCCGTATGAATTTACAGAAGAAGGTTTCATCGGCGTCCAGGCCAAACATGCGGATGCCGGAATCCGTCAGCAGTGTATTGCCGTCCAGCAGCAGCTGCGCGCCGGCCTCGCGAAGACGCTGTGTGTATTTCTCATAGAAATCCCCGTATCGATCCGTATAGGTGCGAAGCTTGTGTTCATGATTGCCTTCCGCGATATAGACGGGAGCGATTTGACACAGGGAGCGGACGAGACTGACAGCCCGATCCGGGCGCAGGTGCGCGGGCGAACGGTGCGCTGTCAGCAGATCCCCGGCGATGACGATGCAATCCGGTTGTGCGTCACGTACCGCCTGGATCAGCGGATTGTTGTCCGGCGCATAGATCTGGTCGTGGAGGTCGCTGAGGAGACAGATGGTAGTCGGGGAAGAAAGCCTGGGAACCTGAAGCGTATGTGTATGTGTCACAAAATGCGTCGTATCATGCCATGAGATGAGGAGTACGACGGAGATGAGGAAAAGAAGTATGATGATAATGATCACCGGCCCAGAAGCCCCCTTAGCTTGTCCGCGGCATGTGCACCGCGCTCACGCAGACTGATGCCGCTTTCCTTGATGATACGGCGAAGAGTCAGTACATAATCAATGAGAAATACGACGATGATAAAACGGCAGAAGTGAATGCCCAGATCCATGTTCCGCCCGTCAATAAACTGAATGATGCGGCCGTTCAGGAAGCAGCAGATGATCACGGCGTAGAATCCCCATGCCACTGTGCTCTCCAGACAGATCAGTCCTTTGTAGTTGAAGGGCTTGTCGTTGTAGTCCCACCACACTTCATGGAAGACGCGCTGCATCGCAAAGCCGACCAGCAGCTCAAAGACCGTGGCAACAATGGCACCAACAATGTAGAGCGCAACGATATGTTCCCGCAGCGGCGACAGGATGATATGCCCTACGACGCCGCCGAAACCATAAATCGGACACCAAGGACCATAGCCGAATCCGCGGTTTGTCAGGCGCTTGTTGCACCAGGACATATAGATGGATTCGACACACCAACCCAGCATACTATATATGATGAAAGCATAGACCAGATGATAAACATCCGATCCGAACAGCTCTATGGACCACATAGCGTTTCCCCGCAAAACAAAAACTCTCACGTCTCGGCGGCGTGAGAGTTCATACGATCTCTCTCTGATCTTTATCCGATCCTCGTCCGGTCAATTGTACTTGCGCTTTCTCGCCGCCTCGGACTTCTTCTTGCGCCGCACACTGGGCTTCTCGTAGTGCTCACGCTTACGGATCTCCTGCTGGATACCGGCCTTGGCGCAGCTTCTCTTGAAGCGCCGCAGAGCGCTGTCCAGCGTTTCATTCTCTTTTACGATAACCGTTGACATCTTTTCTCCCCCCTTCCGTCCCTGTTCGTCTCAGACGTATCGGGTTATTTCGCAGCCGACTGAACATCGACATACTGGATTATTATAGGAGTGACTGCCATGTGCCGTCAAGACTTTTTTCTGTAAAAAAACTGTTTTCGCGGCTGATAAGATGTGTTATACTCGAAATAGTGTTGTGTCGTGGCATGTCCACGAATCAAATATAATGTTCCAAAACCATTCTTTAGCTACGGAGGTATGGAAATGAGCAGTTCTTCACAAGCGAGCGAGAGAATCAGATCTCTGCTCGATGACAACAGTTTCGCCGAGATCGGGGCACTTGTGGCTGCGAGAAACACGGATTTCGGCCTGAAGCAGGCGCCTACGCCCTCCGACGGAGTCGTCACAGGCTATGGCACCATCGACGGCAGGCTCGTCTATGTCTACAGCCAGGACGTATCCGTTCTGGGCGGCAGCGTGGGTGAGATGCATGCAAGGAAGATCGCACGGGTCTATGAGCTGGCAACCAAGACCGGCGCACCGGTGATCGGCCTCATCGATTCCGCGGGTCTGAGGCTTCAGGAAGCCACGGATGCGCTGAATGCATTTGGCGAGATCTATGCGGCACAGGTGAACGCTTCCGGTGTGATCCCGCAGATCACTGCCATCTTCGGCAACTGTGGCGGCGGTCTGGCATTGATCCCGGCCATCACCGACTTTACATTCATGGAGACGAAGAGCGCACTGTACGTCAATGCGCCGAATGTGCTGGCCGGGAATTATAAGGAGAAGTGCGACACCTCCTCCGCGGGCTGGCAGTCCACAGAGACTGCGAATGTGGACGTGGTGGCGGACGAGAACGAGCTGATCGCGCAGATCCGCGCCCTTGCCGCGTTCCTGCCCTCCAACAATGAGGATACGGACAGCTTCACGGAGTGCACGGACAGCCTGAACCGCGCCTGCCCGAATCTGGATGCCCTGACCGGTGATCCGGCAGCGGTTGCCGCGCAGATCGCAGATGGTGGCGTTTTCTTTGAGACGAAGCGCGGCTATGCCCGTGAGATGGTGACGGGCTTTATCCGCATGAACGGCGCAGCGGTCGGCCTCATCGGCAACCGCACGAAGACAGAGGATGGGAAGGAGAGCTATGATGCCGCGCTGACAGCCAATGGCTGTGAGAAGGCGGCGGACTTCATCCGCTTCTGTGATGCATTTGATATCCCGGTACTGACCCTGACCAATGTGAAAGGGTACGGGGCAAACAAGTGTGATGAGCGCCGTGTGGCGAGGGGCGCCGCGAGACTGGCGTATGCGCTGGCTTCGGCAACGGTACCGAAGGTCAACCTGGTCATGGAGACTGCTTTCGGCAGCGCCTATACGGTGATGAACTCAAGGGCGCTGGGCGCGGATATGACCTTCGCCTGGCCGGGGGCGCAGATTGGTACGATGGATGCCGACCTGGCGGCCAAGATCCTGGCTGCGGATGGTGATGCGTCTGCACAGGCAGAATGCGCGCAGGCCTATCGCAAGCTTCAGAACAATGTGGAGAGTGCAGCCGCCCACGGCTATGTGGATGCGGTGATCGAGCCGTCCGAGACACGCAAGTATGTCATCGGTGCGCTGGAGATGCTCTTTACCAAGAGAGAGGACCGTCCTGCCAGGAAGCACGGCACAGTATAAGGAGGGCGCACACACGATGAAGCATAAGAGTATGAAGATATGCGCGCTGGGTGCGGCGCTTCTGCTGACACTGGGACTGACCGCCTGTGGCGATACGACACAGTGGAATACGGTGGCCGGCAGCAGGTACGACGAAATGACCTTTACGTCGGAAACTCTGCAGATGGTGTCGCAGAATATCGAGGACAGCTGGTTTGAGACCTGGTATATGTCGGGTGTCACACCGGACAACTTCGAGGAGATGCTCTATGACAGTATCTATGGCAGCTTTCAGGACGAGAAGACTTACAGAGCAATCGCTTCGGGATATCGCAGCTGGTACAGCGCCAAGGATGAGCTCGGGTATAATTCGGAGGCATCCATGCCGGAGGATATCCGTATCGCTGATGTCAGATACTATATCAATAAGGATGGACAGCTGATCGTAGAGGCGGACCTGATCGGCACCACCCATACAGCGGTGATGGAATACGGACTGGACAGGGATGGTATCCCGACGTCCATTGTGATCAACGTCAACCACAGCCTTGGAGAGAAGCTGACCAATGCCGGACTGAATACCCTGCTGGGCATGGGTATGGCGTTCTTTGTGCTGATTCTCGTCAGTCTTGTGATCTCCCTGTTCCCTGTTTTAATCAGGAACGGCGAGCCGAAGAAGCAGGTGAGCGACAAGGAACTGGCGGAGAAGGCCATGGACTCCACGCTGGATCGTATTGCGGAGCAGGAGGAAGAGGAGGAAGGTGACGAGATCGTCGCCGTCATCACTGCTGCCATCGCTGCGTACGAGGCAGAGCGTGGAGACGCGGGAGACGGAGACGGCAGCTATCAGGTCCGTTCGATCCGCCGTGTCGGAAGCAAATGGAGGAAAACGGCATAAGCCGTTACACAGTATCGGAACACATAACCTTAGGAGGAAGGATCATGAAAAACTATACCATTACAGTTAACGGAAATGTCTATGAGGTCGCGGTAGAGGAGGGAACCGGTTCCGGAGCACCCGTAGCAGCCCCTGTTGCCGCAGCGCCCAAGGCACCAGCAGCTCCCGCACCGAAGAAGGCCAGCGCAGGCGCAGGCTCCATCAAGGTGGAGGCCGGAGCGGCCGGTAAGGTTCTGAAGATTGAGGCGAATGTCGGTGCATCCGTCAAGAAGGGTGACACCGTTGTGACCATCGAGTCCATGAAGATGGAGATCCCCATGGTCGCGCCTCAGGACGGCACTGTGGCTTCCATTGATGTAGCCGTTGGCGACAATGTGGAGGCGGGACGCGTTCTGGCAACCCTGAACTGAATTCAGAGATTCACATTACCACATTGGAGGTCATTCCATGGAATACATAGCCAATACACTCTCGAATCTCTGGCAGCAGACGGCGTTTACCACGATGACGCCCGGCAACTATATCATGATCGTTGTCGCGCTGATCTTCATGTATCTCGCCATTGCCAAGGATTTCGAGCCCCTTCTGCTGGTGCCGATCTCATTCGGAATGTTGCTTGTTAACATCTATCCGGATATCATGTTGAGCATTGACAAGTCCTCAAACGGCGTCGGCGGACTTCTGTACTATTTCTATCTGCTGGATGAATGGGCGATTCTGCCGAGTCTGATCTTTATGGGCGTCGGCGCGATGACAGACTTTGGTCCCCTGATCGCCAACCCGAAGAGCTTCTGGATGGGCGCCGCGGCGCAGTTCGGTATCTTCGCTGCTTACTTCATGGCCATTGCCATGGGCTTCAACGACCAGCAGGCCGCTGCCATCTCCATCATCGGCGGTGCGGACGGCCCTACCTCGATCTTCCTGGCTTCCAAGCTGGGTCAGACATCGATCCTGGGACCGATTGCGGTCGCCGCCTACTCCTATATGTCGCTGGTGCCGATTATCCAGCCCCCGGTCATGAAGCTGCTGACCACGGACAAGGAGCGCCGGATCCGCATGGCACAGCTGCGCCCGGTCAGCAAGCTGGAGAAGATCCTGTTCCCCATCGTTGTAACCATCGTGGTTTGTATGATTCTGCCGACAACAGCACCTCTTCTGGGTATGCTGATGCTGGGCAACCTCTTCCGTGAGTCCGGCGTTGTCCGTCAGCTCCAGGAGACGGCCAGCAACGCGCTGATGTACATCGTGGTCATCTTACTGGGGACCTCGGTGGGCGCCACCACCAGTGCGGAAGCTTTCCTGAACGTGACGACCATCAAGATCGTTGCACTGGGATTGATCGCATTCGTAATCGGTACGGCTGCCGGATGTCTGCTGGGTAAGCTGATGTGCGTTCTGACAGGTGGCAAGATCAACCCGCTGATCGGTTCAGCAGGCGTCTCTGCTGTCCCTATGGCGGCACGTGTCTCACAGAAGGTGGGCGCGGAATATGATCCGTCCAATTTCCTGCTCATGCATGCCATGGGCCCGAATGTGGCGGGCGTCGTCGGAACTGCGGTTGTGGCCGGAACCTTTATGGCCGTGTTTGGGGTCTTCTAAAGAAACGGGGAGAACCGTTTCTCTAATCGTCGAAAGGAGAGAACAATGTCAGATACAGTAGAGAAGAAGCCAGTCAAGATTACCGAGACTGTGCTGCGTGACGCGCATCAGTCCCTGATCGCCACGCGTATGCCCATCGAGGTCATGCTGCCCATCATTCCTGTGATGGATAAGATCGGTTACAATGCGGTGGAGTGCTGGGGCGGTGCAACCTTTGACGCCTGCCTTCGTTTCCTGAAGGAGGATCCGTGGGATCGCCTGAGGAAGCTGCGTGACGGCTTCAAGAAAACCAAGCTGCAGATGCTCCTGCGCGGACAGAACATCCTGGGCTATAAGCACTATCCGGATGATGTGGTGGAGTACTTCGTACAGAAGACCATCGCCAATGGTATGGATATCATTCGTATCTTCGACTGCCTGAACGATCTCCGCAATCTGGAGACCTCTGTCAAGGCCACGAAGAAGGAGGGCGGTCATGCGCAGGTGACCCTCGTTTATACCCTGGGTGAGGCCTATACACTGGATTACTGGATGAACATCTCCAAGGAGATCGAATCCATGGGTGCGGACAGCATCTGTATCAAGGATATGTCCGGACTGCTGCTGCCGAAGGCGGCGGAGGAGCTGGTGCGCGCCATGAAGAGCGCCACGAAGCTGCCGATTGAGCTGCATACGCACTACACCTCCGGCGTGGCCAGCATGACCTATATGAAGGCCGTAGAGGCGGGTGTGGACATCATTGACTGCGCCATCAGCCCGCTGGCTCTGGGAACTTCACAGCCGGCCACCGAGGTTATGGTAGAGGCATTCAAGGGCACACCCTATGACACCGGTCTTGATCAGAACCTGCTGGCAGAGGTGGCGGATCACTTCCGTCCGTACCGCGAGGAGTGCCTGAAGACCGGCCTGCTGGATCCCAAGGTGCTGGGCGTCAACATCAAGACACTGATGTATCAGGTACCGGGCGGTATGCTGTCAAATATGGTCAGCCAGCTCAAGGAGCAGAATGCAAGTGACAAGTATCAGGCAGTGCTGGAGGAGATCCCGCGTGTCCGTAAGGACTTCGGTGAGCCGCCGTTGGTAACGCCGTCCTCACAGATCGTCGGAACTCAGGCTGTCATGAATGTGCTGATGGGCCGTTACAAGGTGGCTACCGACCAGACCAAGGATCTGCTGTCCGGCCACTACGGAAAGACCGTCAAGCCCTTCAATCCGGAGGTGCAGAAACAGATCATCGGCGACCGCGAGGTCATCACCTGCCGTCCGGCAGATCTCCTGGAGCCCGGCCTGGCCAAGTTCGAGGAGGAGGTCAAAGAGTGGAAGCAGCAGGATGAGGACACCCTGTCCTATGCGCTGTTCCCGCAGGTTGCGGTGGACTTCTTCAAATACCGCCTCGCACAGCAGAAAAAAGTCGACCTCGGTGCAGCCGACACCAAAAACGGCGCGTACCCTGCGTAAATTGAGCCGTGCGTCGAATGAGAAAAGCGCCAGAGGATGCTCGCATCCTCCTGGCGCTTTTTGAAATGAGACATAGGGCGAAAGCCCGTGCTTGCGGGCCGAAAGGTCCGCAAGATGCACGGCGGGGTGAAGGTTGAGAATATGCGAAAGCCCGT
>JAFSYF010000018.1 GCA_017443695.1 Butyrivibrio sp. | reverse complement strand
GGCCATCTTCAATAAGCCTGCGAATCAGCTGATCGATGCGGGCAGGGATATTCAGGAGATGCGTACCAAGATGGAGCGCATCGATGATGTGATGGAAGAGGAGAACGACCCCATGTGGAAGGACGACCCCATGCGGGAAGATGTCTCCTATGATAAACTCAAGGGACAGGTTTCCATGAAGGGCGTGAGCTTCGGCTATTCCAGACTGGACGAGCCCCTGATCCGGGATTTCAACCTGGATCTGGCGCCGGGCAAGAGCGTAGCGCTGGTGGGTCCCTCCGGCTGCGGCAAGAGCACCATCACCAAGCTGATTTCCGGCCTGTATCAGCCCTGGGCCGGTGAGATTACTTTTGGCGGGGTGCCGCTGCGGGACCTGGATCCCAGTGTGCTGCGCGGGTCGTTGGCCATTGTGGATCAGGACATCATCCTGTTTGAGGATACGATTGCCAACAACCTCTCCATGTGGGACAGCACCATCGAGGATTTTGAGCTCTATCTGGCGGCCAACGATGCCCAGATCCATGAGGACATCCTGAGGCGGGAGAAGGGCTATCAGCATGTGATGCTGCCGGAGGGCAGGGATTTCTCCGGCGGACAGAGACAGCGTCTGGAGATCGCGAGGGTTCTGGCCCAGGATCCCTCCATTATCATTCTGGATGAGGCAACCTCCGCCCTGGATGCCAAGACGGAGTTCGATGTGGTTCGTTCCATCAGGGACAGGGGCGTCACCTGTATCGTCATCGCCCACAGACTGTCCACGATCCGCGACTGTGACGAGATCATCGTTCTGGATCATGGTCTGGTGGTGGAGCGGGGGACCCACAATGAGTTGCTCCGTAAGGATGGACGTTACGCGGAATTGGTGAAGAGCGAATAAAGGTAACGAAGATATGAGCCTTTTTGATGAACAGATCAGAACAAGGAAGACGGCGGACGAGGGTGTCTATACAGATGCCTTTGCCCGTATGGCGTCGGTGCTCATGGGCGCCTCCGCGGAGCTGGGCGGCGTAGATGATGCCGGCTGTCAGGCGGTGGCGGAGGTGCTGCGCTACTTTGGGATCAAGCCCCAGCCGATCCCCAGGGACATCACGGATTATGAGGATCAGACGGAGTTCCTGCTGCGTCCCTCCGGGATCATGCGGCGGCATGTGAATCTGCCGCGGCACTGGTACAGGGATGCGAGCGGTCCCATGGTGGGCAGGATGAAAGCGGATGGCACCCGGGTGGCGTTTTTGCCGCATCCCGTCAAGGGCTACGTATACGTGGATCCCTCCGGCCATCGGACACGGATTACATCGGCCAACGAGGGATTGTTTGAGGAGGAGGCGACCCTGTATTACAAGCCGCTGCCCCAGCGTTCACTGACCTTCAAGGATGTGCTTGTCTATATCCATCGCGCGCATCTGCCGTCGGACACCGCGTTTTTCCTGATCTTCCTGCTGTTTGCGACGGCCACGCAGTATCTGGTGCCCCGGCTGACGAAGCTCATCTCCGCCAGGCTGTTCTACTCGAACGATATGAAGCTGTTCTGGACGGTGGCCTTCTGCCTGGTCAGCCTGTCCATCTCCCAGGCCCTCTTCACAGGTCTGAAGAATCTGTGCCTGAGCCGGATCAACAACCGCAGCTGCGCCTCCTTTGAGGCGGCCGTTGTGATGCGTCTGCTGATGCTGCCGGCGGATTTCTTCCGGGCGGAGAGTGCGGGCAAGCTCACCAGCAGACTCTACAGCAGTCCCAGGATGCTGCCCATGAACATCAACAACCTGATTTATTCAACGATCTTCACCACGGCCTTCTCCATGGTCTATCTCCTGCAGATCGGGCAGTATGCGCCGGCGCTGGCGCCCATCGCGGTGATGACGGTGCTCCTGCAGCTGGTGGTCTATATCTCAGGCAGTATCGTCAAGGTCCGGGTGACGAGAAAGGAGCTGGCGCTGGACGCTGTGGATGCGAATATGTCCTACAGCATCCTCTACGGCATCCAGAAGATCAAGCTGGCCGGCGCGGAGAAGCGGATTTTCTCCCAGTGGGCGCGGAATTACGCCCCTGCGGCCAAGGTCCAGTATGACCCGCCGGTATTCCTGATACTCTTTCCGGCCATCGCAACGGGCATCGGCCTGCTGGGACAGGTGGCCATCTACCGGGCCGGACTGGAAAACGGCATCACCCTGTCGGATTACTACGCCTTTACCTCCGCCTATGGCTTCGTCCAGGTGGCAGTGGTATCGCTGAACACACTGGCCCAGACCATCGCCCAGATCTCGCCGCAGTATGACAGGCTCCGGCCGGTGCTGGAGGCGGTGCCCGAGACCAGCGAGATGCGCAAGGTGGTCTCCGAGCTGGATGGCAGGATTGAGCTGAATGATGTCTGCTTCACCTATGATCCGGCCCTGCCGAATGTGGTGGACCACATGAATCTCACCATAGCACCCGGAGAGTATCTGGCGATCGTGGGTAAGACCGGCTGCGGCAAGTCTTCCCTCATGCGCCTGCTGCTGGGATTCGAGACGCCCCAGAGCGGGCAGATCACCTATGACGGTCATAACATCGACAGCCTGGATCTGCGTTCCCTGCGGCGCAAGATCGGCGTGGTGCTCCAGGACGGCCGGCTCTTCCAGGGAGATATCTATTCCAACATCGTGATTTCCGCGCCCTGGCTCACGGAGGAGGATGCCTGGCAGGCAGCGGAGATGGCTGGTCTGGCGGACGATATCCGTCGTATGCCCATGGGGATGCACACCATGATCAATGCCAACGGCGGCGGGGTATCCGGCGGGCAGCGGCAGCGGATCATGATCGCCCGGGCCATTGCGGCCAAACCCCGGGTGCTGATGCTGGATGAAGCCACCAGCGCCCTGGACAATATGACGCAGAAGATCGTTTCTGACTCACTGGAGGGACTGCACTGCACGAGGATCGTCATCGCCCACAGACTGTCTACGATCAGGCAGTGCGACCGGATCATCATGCTGGACAAGGGGCATATCCTGGAGTCGGGTACTTATGATGAGCTGATCGCCGCCGACGGCGCATTTGCGGATATGGTAAGAAGGCAACAGGTTTCATATAATCCGGAGGATTAAGGAGAAAAATGATGAAAGAGAAGAACATCCTGCTCACCACGCTCAGCAGTACGGGCGCAGACCGTCTGGCCTACCGTTATTTCCGGTTTGCGGACAAAGGAAAGGTGAACTATTGCAACAGTCTCTCCGTGGCGGAGGCGGGTACCAAGTACATCCTCTCCAGAGAGCGGATCGACGAGATCATTGTGCTTGGATCCGGCGCCACCTACAACGAGGGGGACGCGCTGAAACCCCTGGTGCTGAAGAACTTTGCGGACTATACCGCAGATGGGATTGAGAACCTGTCGGAGTACAGCTTCTTCCGGTACCGGATCGCCCAGTTCCTGGAGAATGTGGATCTGGAGGGGCAGGATGTGATTGAGTCGCTGCCGGCCAAGGATCAGGAGAAACTGATTGGTGTTTATCAGGATGTCTGCGCCAAGGCGGAGAAGTATGCCAAGGGTCGGTTCCACAGGGACCGTGTCTTCCATATGCTCAGCGAGGAGGATGCGCTCCAGGAAGCATTGACCGCCGGCATGAAGAAGGCATCCGAAAAAGAGACCCGTTGGGTCAAACAGTACAGCTATATTGACCTGGACAGTCGATTCAAGCTGCAGGCGCTGCCGGCCAACGACAGCATGCAGATGTGGTTCATTCCCCTCAGCAGCAGGAAGTCGTTGTCAATGCAGATGGAGAGCATCTGGGAGATTGTCCATGCGCTGGAGGCGGATGGCGTGGAGCAGATCAATCTCTACATGGATATGCAGGGCATCGGCAGTGCGGACGGCTTCACCCTGATCTCGATCCTGTCTCTCCTGTCCAGGGATGCCAGCAGCAGGCTCAAGATCCGTGAGCTGATCACCACCCACTACAACCCGAACCTCTTCGTCAGCCCCATCGACAATAAGGAGATGCATCGCTATGAGCTGGAGCGCCTGATCGCAGGTGTCAGCTCCTTCATCCAGTACGGCAAGGTGGGCACCATCCGTGAGTACTGGCAGAGCCGCGGGATCTCCAATCCCCACATCGACAAGGTGATCTGCGGGATGCAGAACGTGGATGACGGCATCTCCCTGTGTGATCTGGTCACACTGGAGAAGGGCATCCGGATCCTGCGGGAGGCCTTCTCCACACCGGTGGAGACCGGCAGCATGGCGGAGCTGGAGAGCAATATCTTCTCCATCCTGGAGCGCACGATCCGTTCGGATTACGGCAAGCTCCTGGAGGGGGACAGCATCAGCTCACTGGAGCTCATCAAGTGGGCTTACAGGAAGCATTTCTTCCAGCAGACCCTGACCATCATCGAGTCCAGGGTACCGGAGGATATCGTCCGCAAGGGCATGCTCTATTATGCCAAGGATGAGGACACCAAGCGCAGGATGCTGGAGTCCCTGCAGGACTGCTACACAGGTCTTGCACCGTCGCAGCGCTGGATGCTCAAGGACCCCGATCACTACTTCATCAAGAACTACGGCTATGAGCTGATCAACAGGCGCCAGGATCCGGATAGCCGGATGAGAGACCGTGCGGCACAGCGTATACAGGAGCTCTCGGAGGACAGGCGTGATTTTGTCAGGGCTTATTCCTGCATTGAAGATAAGAAGGAGCTGTTGGAGCGGCTGCTGTATACTTATTACCGGCTGGGGACGCTGCGGAACGCGATCAACCATGCGGTGGATCGGGTGAAAGACGAGAAGGAGACGGATTATACCGCGGAGAACGAGCAGCGCAAGATGCTGACCGATGGCATCGAAGCGTTCATTGCGGCCTTTGAGGAGGCTTTGGACGCGGCGGCGCAGAATCCGGTCACACCGGCGCTGATCAGCGGAGAGGAGTTCAAGCAGTTCTCCATCGCCCATTCGTACAACCGCAACCACTATCACGGCAGGAACGACCGCAGGGGCGGTTATCACGGCGGGCGTTACAATGACAGGAACAACCGCAGAGGCGGCTTCCGCGGTGGACGTTATGGTGACAGCGACCGCAGGGGCGGATTCCGTGGCGGCAGCCGTAACTTCAGGGATGACCGCAGAGGCGGCGGCCGCAGGATTACCATCACGATCGATATCGATTAAGTACTGTGTGGGAGAGCGATGGCAGAAGAGATCAAAACCAGCGCCGTTACGGCCGCAAAACCGAGGAAAAACCACCGGATCCTGTTCCAGGTAGGTCTGTTCATGCTGCTCCTGACCATGACGGTGACGGGGATCGGTGGTATGGCGGTGCTCTCGACAGGCGTTGTCACTTACATGAAAATGCTGGAGCATGACGGCGAGAAGTATCTGGACTATGCGGATGATACGCTGCAGCGCTGCAAACCGCTTGCATGGGCCGCGCGGTACTGGCTGGCGCATACGGAGGAGGTACGGAATTATAAGGTGGACCGGGATGCAATCTACCGGATCTCGGAGCGGATGGCGGAGTCATCCCAGGTGTCGGTGTTTCAGCTGCCTGAGAGTGAGCTGGAGAGCATGGATCCGGACAAGCAGCTGTTGTTTGCGGCCTACTACCTCAGTGAGGTGGCCGATACGCTGCAGCAGATTGTAGAGGAACTGCCCATTGACCAGATTCTCGTGGTGACACCGACGGGGCAGCCCAATGAGGCAACGGTGCTGGTATACCGGGACTGCACGGGAGAGAAGGAGACGCATCTGGGTGATACCGTCATCATGGAGAATCTGCAGGGAGACAGTCTGTCTTCTGAGAAGGCGGAAGAAGAAGCAGAAGAGGAACAAAACTTCTTTGAGATGGTGGTGTATATGTATGACGTCCTCTCGGCGGTGTTAGGCCGCAACAGGGAAGATAGAAGCATCATGCTGTGGCAGCCGGTGCATGTGAGTGGCGAGCCCAATATGATGCTGTACCTCTCTCTGGATATGGAACGCGTCAACAATAGCCTCATGCCGGCGTTGGTGACTGGCAGGTGGATCGCTCTGTTCCTGCTCACCATGCTGGGACTGATACTGTTATTCCTGTATTTCGTTGTCTGTCATCCGCTGGGGCGTGTCAAGAAGATCGTGACGGATTATGAGCGTGACAAGAATCCGGAGCTGGTCAAAAAGGCTGTCATGCGGTTGCGTGTCCGCAATGAGATCGGTGCCTTTGCGGATGAATTCATGGATCTGACAGAGGAGATGGAGCGCTACACCAGAGAGGTGGAGCGGATGGCCGGAGAGAGGAAGCGTACCGAGACGGAGCTGGAGCTGGCCACCAACATCCAGGCGGATATGCTGCCCAAGGTATTTCCGGATTTTCCGGAGAAGGAGATCTATGAGATCTACGCAACCATGGATCCGGCCAAGGAGGTCGGGGGCGACTTCTATGATTTCTACCGGACGGATGAGGATCACCTGGTGCTGACCATCGCGGACGTCTCCGGCAAAGGTGTGCCGGCGGCGCTGTTTATGGTGATCTCCAAGACGTTGTTGAAGAACCGCACCCTGGTCGGGGGGACGCCGGGCCAGATCCTGACGGATGTCAACAACCAGCTCTGTGAGGGCAATGATACCGGCCTCTTCGTGACGGTGTGGCTGGGGATTCTCACGATTTCCACCGGAGAACTCGTTGTTGGCAACGGCGGACATGAGTATCCCGGGATGCGGATGGGCGGCAAGCCCTTTGAGCTGGTTCGTTCCGTGCATGACCCCATGCTGGGTCTCATAGAGGACACGGAGTACCGGAATGAGTACTTCCAGCTGGCACCCGGTGACGGCATCTTCATCTATACCGACGGTGTACCGGAGGCGACGGCGGCGGATGAGAGCATGTTCTCGGAGGAACGACTGGCGGAGGTACTCCGGGAGAGCCCGGCGACAGAGAGCCCACGCGAGCTGCTGGCGCGTGTGCGGGCAGCGGTGGATGGCTTTGTTGGTGAAGCGCCGCAGTTTGATGATCTGACCATGCTTGGTTTTGTCTATCATGGCGCGGCACATACGGATCAGGCTGAACAAACAGAGCAGACAGGAGGAGATATGGAAAAGGAACTGCAACTGGAAGCCAGAATTGATAACATCCCGCAGGTATTGGCCTTTGTGGACAAGCATCTGATGGCACATGGCTGCAGCGACGAACTGAAGCTGAACATCGATGTGGCGGTGGAGGAGTGGTTTACCAACATTTCCAACTACGCCTACCAGCCGGAGACGGGCATGGCCACCATCCGGGTGGAGATGGAGGAGAATCCCTCGACCATCGACATCACCTTCATGGACGGTGGCAAGCAATTCGATCCGCTGGCCAAGTCGGATCCGGACAAGGAACAGCTGGCGGAGGATCTGCCCATCGGCGGCCTGGGGATCTATATGATTAAGAACAGTATGGATGAAATGTCCTACCGTTATGAGAATGGAAAGAACATCGTGAGTATCAAAAAAAAGCTGGAATCATAAACCGGAATGTGGTACTATAAATTTATTGAACCTGCCGTTTGATAGGAGGAACCAGAAATGACAGTAACAAAGCAGAAGGAAGGATCAACACTGACTGTAGGAGTGGAGGGCCGTCTGGATACGCTGACAGCACCTGATCTGGAGGCGGAGATTAAGACTGACATTGATGATGTGACCGACATCATCTTCGATTTCGAGAAGCTGGAGTATATCTCCAGTGCTGGGCTGCGTGTGCTGATGTTTGCCATGAAGACCACCAAGGCCAAGAACGGTTCCATGGTCGTCCGTAACGTCAGTGACTACATCAAGGGGATCTTCAAGGTCTCCGGCATCGGTGACATCCTGAAGATCGAATAAGGCCGGTCTGCGCAGGATATAGATATTGATGGATGAACAGGGGGGCGAAAGCCCCTCCTGTTTTTCTTTTATATTATTTTGTAATGATACTCCAGTTGTGATCACAGTGGGGTTCGATTGTGCCGCCCTTCACATCGACGATGTACGTCCGGATCAGATCCCGGATGAAGCCGATCTCGCTGTGGACATCCTTCTCTATGAGCTCCGGCATATCTCCCTCCTCATAGATGACTCCCGGGGCCAGCAGTAAGGTGTTGCAGCGATAGTTGCTGGTGGCCAGGGTGAAGCTGTCGGTGTCTGCAACGGGGCTTCCGTCGGGCCAGGTGAGCTTCGTGATCCGCTCCCCTTCCGGCTTCGTCAGATTGATCTCATAGTTTACGCCGGCGAACATATCATAGTTGTAGACCGGTATCTTCGTCGTATTCCTGATCTCCCCGTCGCTTTGTATTGTCTCATAGAAGGCAGCGGTCCATTCCATGTATTTCCTGAGCTGTGCACCGGTCATGCGCACCTTGTACAGGGTGTTGCTGTAACGGTAGAGCGTGGCCACATCTGCCTTGCTGAGGGTACCATCCTCGATGTTCGAGTAGTTTGTGCCGTTCATGTAGGCAGTAGCAGAGACATCAGCGCCGCTATAGTACAGCTGCACATCCTGAATCAGATCGACGAAGGCGGTGTCCTCTGTGAGCTGTCGGGGTAGACCTGTGAAATCCTCGTCATCCACAAGAGAGCCATTTTGCAGCTCTGCGATGGGGGTATGGGCATCGGCGAGGGCCTCCTCATGATAGGGGGCAAGGAGCTGAACGAGCCCCTCATCCTGTGCGTAGTCGGCGACCTCGATGGTCGTTGCGTCCCGTCCGGTGCGCTGCCAGTGTTCACCCTCTCTGGTGAAGGTGAGACGGACATCCCACAGGGTATCGGCCTGCATCGCATTCTCCACGCAGAGGACGCCATTGTCCTCCTCGGAGCGGCAGATATGGGTGTGGGAGGCGACGATCAGATCGAACTGGGGATATGCCTCGGCCAGCTCACGGACACCAGAGCCCCAGGCATCATATTCCTCCTCCATACTCATATGGCAGACACCGATCAGGACATCGGTCTGTCCCTCCAGCTCGGCGAGCAGCTCCTTGGTGACATCCATGGGATTCCGGACATCCCAGCCCTGCAGCTGTTCTGCGCTCCAGACGACGATATTGGGGGTCACCAGGCCGATGATACCGACGCGCAGCCCGTTCCGCTCCAGGATGATATAGGGTGCTGCCAGGGACTGCCCTTCGGAATCGATGATATTGGCGGCCAGCACCTGGGCATCGATGGTATCCAGCACAGGGCGGAGCTTGGGTATCGGATAGTCGAATTCGTGATTGCCGGGGACGAAGACATCATAGCCGATATAGTTGATGGCCTGCACCATGGGATGAACCGGGGCGGAGAGGAAGAGCTCCGCGGAATTGTCCTGGATCAGATCCCCGGCGTCCACCAGAATCGAACAATCGGTCCGCTTCTCAGCGACAGCGGTGGCCAGCTGCACCATGGAGCCCGGCTCCTCCATATCCGCCGCGTAGGCCCAGGGCATCATCTTGCCATGGAGATCGCTGGTGGCCAGAATCTGCAGCTCCACGACCTCCGGCTCTTCCGTGGCCTCCGGTGCGTCAGACGTCTCTTCCGTTGCCGCGGTCCCCGTGGTATCCTCCGCATTGGACGCTGTGCCCGCTGTCTCCTGCGCAGCAGTCTCTGCCCCGGCCGGAGCGGACTCAGGTTTCACCGCCTGCCCGCCGCAGCCGTACAGCGCAAGACTCATAACCGCCATCAGGACCAGCAGCTGGATTCTCATATTTCTCCGGTATGTGTGCATTTCATCCTCCATATAGTTATGATATGTTATAATACTACAAATCAATCATGCATGGAGAATTGAGTTTTAAGTTGTATATAAGGTTAAGAAGATATCATTCTCATTAACGGAACGCGTAAGGAGGCACACATTATGGAGAACAATCAGGAAAAGCAGACCCCCGGCATAAAGCTGGACATCGACACCCTGGAGCAGGTCGGCGGCGGCGCCTCGGCCCGCCAGAACCGCGGCAACAACATCCACAAGTACAACGAAGAGGTGGACCGGGACATCAGACAGCAGAAGAAGGGAATCGGACGCTGATGCAGGCCCGCAGGGCTCTGTGTCTCACGGCAGTGGCGGTTCTGCTGCTGTCGGCCTGTGGGAAGAAGGAGGAACCGAAACCGGTGGTGCAGTCCCAGACCCCGGCCACCACAGGACAGGTGTCACAGAGCACAGAGACAGCACAGACATCATCGCCCGTACAGGTGTCACAACGGAGAGAGAATTTCCTCTCCGTTGTTTGCGCGCCCGGCGCCCATGGCGACATCCTGGACGAGGCATCGCTCCTCCTGGCCAAAGAGGGCATCACCCTGGAGATCCATGACGAGTTCGACGACTACCTGATCCCCAACATGTTCGTGGACGGCGGCGTGTACGACTGCAATTTCTTCCAGCATGAGGCCTATCTGGAGACCTTCAACAGAGAGCAGGACACGCAGCTGGTCTCCGTGGGCAGGATCTTCTTTGAGCCCCTGGGGGTCTACCCGGGGCGCAAGAGTGCCCTCGGTGAGTTGGGAGACGGGGACAGCATCGCCATCCCCGCAGATGCCTCCAATCAGGGACGAGCGCTGCAGCTCTTATCCGATCTGAACTACCTGGTATTGTCCGGGGAGAAGGGGGAGGCCGGCCTCAGTGACATCACCGGCAATCCGCACAACCTGAACATCATCCTGATGGATGCGGCACTCCTGCCCAGCGCGGTGAGTACCGCGGATTATGTGGTGATGAACGGCAACTATGCCAGGCAGGCGCTCTACACCCTGACGGTGGATGCACTGGCCTATGAGAATCCCAAATCCGCGTCGGCGGCCCGCTATGCCAATGTGATCGTCACCCGGCCGGAGCTGGCACAGGATCCGGCGATCCGGTGCCTGGTGGAGGTCCTGAAGGGGGACACCATCCGAACCTTTATCGAAGATCATTATGCAGGCGGCCTGGTGCCGTGCAGTGAGTAGGTGGTGGCTGATATGAACAAGCACAGGTTGACAGCACTGTTTTCGATGCTGCTGATGCTGACCGTGGGTCTGACGGGGATCCCGTGGCCGTTTACGTCGGTTGAGGACGGCCGGATGCCGCGTACCGTACAGGCGGCGGAGGGCATGCGCAATGTCCAGCTGGGGACGGATGGACTGGTGCGGCCTCAGAACCTGGACGGGGACTGGAATGGGAGCTTCGTTTATTTCGGGAATCTGAGCGGCTATCCCATGCTGTTCCGGGTACTGGATCCCGCCAGCAGGGAGTTCGGGGAGGGCTCTGCGGTCCTCCTGGACGGTGCCTACGCGCTCAAACGGCACACCTATGATGAAGCGGGGACCGGCAGCTGGACGGGGAGTGCCCTGCGGACCTACCTGAACAACGAATTCTTCCGGGGGAGTTTCTCCACCGTGGAGCGTAAGGCCATCCGGCACAGCACCAAGACCGCGCCCTCCGCGACGGATGGCAATGGAGGCGGGAGCATCTATGCGCCGCTTGCCGATGACAGGATCTTTCTGCTGGATGCCGCGGAGGCGACGAATGCGTCCTATGGCTACAGCGGCGGCGATGCGCTGGCCAAAGAGAACATGAAGCTGGAGAGCCATCTCTCCCCCTGGCTCCTGCGGAACACCCAGGGAAATCGCGTGGTGGCCGTCAATGAGACCGGCGCGCTGGGCACCGTGGGGCAGTCGGAGCTTTTGTATATCTCTCCGGCGCTGTGTCTGGATCCGGACAGGCTCCTGTTCACCTATCCCTCGGAGCAGAACAAACCCTCACGTTTCTCCCGTACGGACACCACATCGGCGGATGACTTCTGGAAGCTGACCCTCATGGGAGGAGAGGGCTTCCAGGCGGTTCGTCCCGGCAATGACGCGGCGGTGCCCGCGGGTTTCAGCTTCCTGGTGCATGTGACGGACATGGGCAAAGAGCAGTCCGGCGTGAACTATACACAGATCTCCGGGATGCTGGTGGATGCCAACGGTGAGGTGCTGGCCTACGGTCCCCTGAGCCAGACGGCGGCCACCGGCGAGGTGCTGGTCACGATTCCGGACCAGACGCCGGCAGGCAGATACGAGCTCTGCGTCTTCGGAGAGGACGTCCGTTCCGCAGTGACACCCCATGCCACGGACTATGCCAGCAATTTCGCCAGGATCCCCGTCACGGTGAGTGATTCGGCACCCATCTCGGAGGAGACCCGCAGCGCGGTGGAGATCATCCGTGCGGAGAATGAGGACCCCATCCGGCAGGGACAGCAGCAGGTCGCGCCGGCCCAGGAGCAGCCCAAACAGGAGGCATCCAGTCAGGAGCAGCCGAAGCAGGAACAACCGAAACAGGAGCAGCCGAAAGAAGAGCAGCCCAAACAGGAAGAACCGAAGCAGGAGCAGCCCAAACAGGAACAGCCGAAGCAGGAACAACAGCAGATCACGCCGGCCCAGCAGGTGCAGCCCAAACAGACCGGTCCCGCGGCCTACAGGATCACCGTCACCACAGACGGCCATGGGGATGCGTCAGCCTCCATGCAGACTGCGACCCCTGGCACCAGGGTCACCCTGTCCCAGGTACCCAGGGACAACTATCATATCCGTACCTTTGAGAGTTCGGATGTGGCCATTGCGGCGGACAACAGCTTCGTGATGCCGGAGCATGATGTGTCGATCCGCGCCTTTTTCGACCCCAATCCGGTGATGCACCGGATCACCATGACCACCGACGGCCACGGCACCGCCTATGCCAGTGCCGGCATGGCCTATGCCAACAACTGGATCACCATCTCCGCCACCCCCCAGGACGGCTACCGGCTCCTGCGGTGGGAGAGCGCGGAGGTCAATCCCGGCGGACAGAACCAGTTCCTGATGCCGGACAGGGATGTGACCCTCCGGGCGGTATTTGAACAGATCCCGGTGACCACCTACAGGGTTCGGGCGGACCGCAAGGGAGAGGGCAATGTCTGGATCACCGCATCCAATGGCCAGGAGCGCTACACCTTCCAGAAGGGAGAGAAGGTGGTGGTCCACTGGAACACCAACAAGAGCCACCGCTTCAAGACCCTTCGGGCTGACGACATTGATTTCTCGGGGGATGAGGACGACGGCGAGCTCTACTTCTACATGCCGGCCAGAGAGGTCAACCTCACGGCGGTCTTCGTGGAGAAGGAGGAGAAACAGTACCGCGTCAAGGTGGTGATTAAGGGCAGCGGCTTCGGATGGACCACGGATTCCAATGGCAATTCCCGGGACACCTTCAAGGAAGGGGAGTCTGTCCTCGTCCAGTACGGCAGCAACAACGCGGAATTCAAGAGCATCAAGAGCGACCAGGTGCGGTTTGACGACTGGGGCGACTGCTTCCGCTTCTTCATGCCGAAGGAAAATGTCACCATCACCCTCAAATATGTGGATCCGGAGCCCGAATACTACAACGTCGAGCTGGAAATTGCAGGCTTCGGCGGCAGCGCCAGGGTCGTGGATGAGAAGGGCAAGAGCCGTGTCTGGTTCGAAGAGGGCGAACGGGTCGTGATGAAGTTCGACTACACCCCCGACGACACCGACCTGATGATCTATGCGGACTCATTGAACATCCACTGGGATGGCAACCACACCTGCTACTTCTACATGCCGCCCGAAGACACCTACATCGTCGCGGATTTCGAACCCATGGAGGACAACTGGGGCTTCAACCCCGCGGACACACTCGGCGTCGTCTACGACGACAACATCATCTACATGAGCGACGGCGACATCTTCCGCATCCTGGAGGACGACTAGGGAAGACAGTAGAACCGTCCCTCTGTCTTCCCTCGCGGAATTTTGGCCGCTGACGAGGCCCAGGAGCACCCCCCGGGCGGTTCGCGAGCTTGGCGACGAGCGCGAGCAGGCCGCCCGGGGGATGCTCCAGAGACCGACCGGTTAGCCATATTCAAAATGATTGAACCATAATGTAGATTTGTGGTATAATCATGGATGTATGTTCTGAGATATGTGTTTTGGGAGTAATTGTTCAGTGCAGCCCGAAGCACGGTCTCCGCTCCGCTACGGTCGGTGCAGAGCAATCGTCCACAGGACGATTTGCACCTGCTGAGGGCGTACCAATAAGTAAGTTAAGCTATGCGACAGGCGCATTGAATGCCGAAGGCCGCGCCTGTCGCGTAACTGTTAATAACGGGTTCTGAAAAGTTTAGCAAGGTATTGAGGAAAGGGGAAAATGGTAGTATCAAAGAAAATTTTCGTCAATGG
>JAFSYF010000141.1 GCA_017443695.1 Butyrivibrio sp. | reverse complement strand
GTAAAACGGATAATATCCCCCCCTCAGGTATGAATGAAAGGACTTGAGGATCTTTGTTTTTGTCATCACCTCATTTGCAAAGGCAACATGGTCAGTCAGCAATTCTGACAAATCAAGTTTGTTATAAGAAACACCCTCCTCAAAGATCAGATACTCCCTCAGAGACAGGCCCGGAAGATCGTATCTGATCTGTCTGCGCGAGAGATCAGCACCCTCCGACTCCAACCGAAGCAGAGAGGATCCTGTATATACGATGCGGAGCTGCGGATAATCGTCATAGATGTTCTTAATGGTATTCTGCCACTGTTTCAGATAATGAACTTCGTCGATAAAGATATATGTCCCACCATTCTGGTAGTGCTCACGGACCACTTCTTCCAGGGGGTATTGCTCAAACAGAAGGTTGTCCAGGGAAATGTACAGCGCCTCCTCCGAACCCGGGGCAAATGATTCCTTGATATGCTGCAGGATCAGCGTTGTCTTCCCAACGCCACGCGCTCCACTGATACATATCAATCTGTCTCTCCAGTCTATCGAGCCATGCAGTGCCCTGTGTATTTCCAGAGATATCTCACGTATTCTTCGATGAGATATTTCCTGTAGTCTCATGAACTCTTCCGTCATATTTCATTCCTTTAATGTTTTTAAACATCTTTTTTGTTATATTTTAGTGTTTTCAAACACTATTATATTCACATTTGGGATGTTTGTGAACATTTTTTTGAAAGAATTACTGTCACTTACTGCATCATCATCTAGAATCTCTCAGTATTTCTCTCAAGCTTATCAATCACATCTCCGGAGTAAAGAATCTCATCACATTCAACCCGCCGCATCGTTCAGTACTGCCTGTATCGCGTCCTGGAGGGTGTGACAGTTCTCCGGTAACTGTTTGTAGAATGTGATTGCGTGTTCCAGAACCGGGATGGCCTCGTCATTATTTCGCAGCATATAGGTGCGGTCCGGTATGGTATATCTGTCCTGGATCCAGTGATTGCGCAGAATATTCGCCAGCTCATGATCGATGATGCCTGCCCGCAGCTCATCCAGCTGCGCAAGCTTACGCGCATACTTTCTGTCTGAGATGTCCTGATATCTCGCAATCCGCAGCAGCTGCCCCAGCAATTCCAGGATCTTCTCCCCTGTCCCGATGAAACGGTCAAGATCTGTCACCCATCTCTGCAGGAGCTCCACGGTCTCCCGGTGTTCTGTCTCCGTCTGTGCTGTCGGCAGATCCGTCAGCATCGCCGGGATGTCCCAGGTCTCGGTACAGTACACCGCTATTGCCTCCTGCAGTGTCATCACGGTGGAACCATGGATGAGTGCCCCACCCTCTGTGGCATCGATACACTCAGTACCCGGAAACCGCTGGATCATCGCCTCATAATTATCCCGGAAATGCACCCAGTCCACATGGGACTGCACCATACCTCCATCGATACCCTCGATTTCGATCACCTCTCCGGCCTCAAAGAGACCCTCCGTGCGGTCGTCCGCATGGTGGGCGCCTCCAAGCATCGCAAGATCCTGTCCGATCAGGATCACATGCCGGAAACCCATCTGTGCGAAGGAGGTGAAAGCAGCCGTGGCCACATTGCCGCCCAGATCATACTGCAGGATCACTCTGCCCGCCAGTCCGGGCAGTCTGTTCTCCGTATCCAATGCGTTGATATAGATCATCCGCCCGTCCGCATAATTCTGTGTTGCCGGATTGGTCTGGAAGGCCGCCATCAGCGGCACATCCGCCAGTTCTTCATGTTTCAGATAAACCGGACTCTTGATCGTATCCACTGTGATCAGCAGATGCGGCCGGATCCCCTGACGCACCAGGGTTGCCGCCGCGCGATCTGTGCAGACAATCAGCGCGCGGTTCGCAATCTCCTTCAATTGAGACACATTGCACATCAGAGATGGCCCTGCAGCAACGACAATCACCGGTAGTTCCCGCGGCAGGCGTTCCATCATCAGATGCAGTGCACTGTTCCGATGCAGCCGCATCCAGCCTGCCATCCGCTGTCGAAATGATTTTCTTCCTGATGCCATCTGATTATTGGAAGCAAACACGGTCGTGATGATGATCTTCGCACAGGCATCATAGAAGGTCTCATCCTCCGGTGCCTCCGGAAGCGGCACAGCCAGGGCATAAGAGCTGCCATGAACCGTCACCCTCTCCAATACATCCCGGAAACCTCCATCCGGAAAAGAAGGTGTAATAAGCATCACCCTGGGGTCGTTCAATAGTTCCGTTAAATCCAGAAAACCAAAGACAAATACCAGCTGCACCTCATCCGGCTCATAGATATAGAACTGAGTATCCGGGCGAAAGCGTTGGACTAACGCTGACAGTTCATATCCCATGCGGAAACATAGGATCGCCAGCGTGGTTCTTCTGTTCTCCTGTTCAATGCTCTCTGCCCATCTGGACGCCTCGTAAGCCGGATCATAGAGACTGTTCCAGGGTTGCCAGACAGATCTCCCATCCCGGACGATGCGATGACAGAGCACCAATGCGCCGTTCCTCGCGCGAATCATGCGGTATCTTTCCAACTCCGCAGGATCCGTTGATAGCGTCACATGGTATATACGCTCATATGTCTCCAGATTGCGTCTGCGTAATGCCTCATCCGGCATCAGCACTTCATTGTTATCCGGTGCTGCACTCATACCGTCTGCTCATCCTTCTCTCTGGCCAGGTCGATCACCTTGCGCAGCTCCTCCTGCAGACTCCTGCAGTTGTCCGGCAATACCTTATAGTAAGCATATGCCTGCGTGAACACATCGATCGCCTCCTGATCGGTCTGAAAGACGAACAACGGATCCGGAATCAGATCGATCTCCCTGATCCACATGTGTTCCAACAGCTCATTGATCTGTGTCCGATAGATGTCCGCCCGCAACTCGCCCATCTGCTGATGCTTGGGTCGTACGCGGATATCCCGGAAATCCTGATACTTACTGATCCGCAGCAGCTGATCGCAGAGCGGTGCCAGCTGCGTACTCCTGTCAATGATGAGATCCAGCTCCTCAATCCAATGCTCCATCAATGCCAGCGTCTGCTCATGCTCCTCCACCGTCTGTGCGCGGGGAAGATCCCTGAGCATCGCATCCACATCGTATTCCTCTGTACATACACAGTCAATGACCTGTTGCAGCGTCATCACCTCTGTCCCGTGGATCAGTGCACCGCCCTCTGTGGCATCAATCACCCGCGCCTTGGGATACCGAATAATCATCTGCTCATATTTATCCCGGAAAGAGATCCAATCCCTGTGTGAATAAACCGGACGGCCATCGATACCCTCAATCTCTATCTCATCTCCCTTCAACGTTCCAAGATCGCTTCCGTCTGAGTGGCTCTGTCCATCCACCAACGCCAGATCCTGGCCGATGAAAATGATTGTCTGAAACCCATACTCCAGGAAGGTAATAAAGGCGCCGCCAGCCACATTGCCGCCAAGATCCCCCTGCATCAGCACGCGATGTCCAACTCCCGGCAGCATCTCCTCTCCAATCCAGGCATGGAAATAAATGTTCCGCCCATCGAAGGCCTCCTGATTCGCTCTGTTCGCCTGAAAGGAGCATAACAGGGGGGTCTCTTCCGTGATCTCTGCCTGCAGAAAATATGCTGGTTTGGTGGCATCCACGGTGATGACCAGATCCGGAATGATCTGTTCCCGGTTCATGGTCTGGACTGCGCGGTCGGTGCAGACGATCAATGCCCTGTTTTTCAGTTCCCTCACCAGGTTGATATTCTTATTGAGAGATGGGCCAGCCGCTACGACAAGAACCGGCAATGTCCGGGGCAATCTGTCCAGCAGGTCATTCAAGAGCATATTCCGATGCAATCCTGTCCAGGCATACATATGATTGAGGAAGGTTCTGCGGGCAACCATTTTTTGAAAATTTGTGTTCAATTGTGTGGAGATGCTGATCTGTGCGCAAGCCTGCTCATAAACAGCATTCGACGCGTAATAGGGCAGTCTGATACCCTTGGCCTGAGATCGATCGCTGATGATCCGTGCCTCCAGATACCCGTAGAATTCACCTTCTTTATAGGATGGAAAAAGAATCATCACATACTTATGTTTGATCAACGCTGTCAGATCCACCATGCCGCATATGAAAGAAAAGAGAGATTCCTCTGGTTCATAAACGATATAAAAGGTATCCGGACGCATCGTCTGAAGCAGTGCCCGCAGCTGATATCCCATGCCAAAGCCCAGCATGGCGATGGTGGTGATGCGGTTCTGGAGATCCTCCTTCTCCGCCACCGCCCAGCGGCTGGCCTCATAAGAAGGGTTATAGGTGCTGTTTACCGGTACCCATTGCAGTCCGTCTGCGCCAGCCATCCTGATAAAAAGTACCGGCTCACCGTTTCTCGCGGTTATTACCCGGTACTTGTCTGATTCCTGCGGATCGATCACGGGGCGACGTCTGTATCGCGCCTCATAGGCGGCGAAGTTCTGCTCCCGGAGTTCCTCATTGATTTGCAACTGTGCCACGACACTCACCCCCTCTGCCTGTACTTGATTATAGTACAAAAGAGACATCCCGTAAAGGGATGCCTCTCTGCAGTACTACTTGTGGAGCCTTGCTGTTGCTTAAGCGTCTTAGCCGAGGAGTGACAGAACACCCTGGTTCGACTGATTCGCCTGCGCCAGCATGGACTGGCCGGCCTGTGCAAGAATGTTGTTCTTGCTGTAGGTGACCATCTCCGATGCCATGTCCGTATCACGGATGCGGGACTCGGCAGCTGTCGTATTCTCTACGACGTTGTCAACGTTCTTGATCGTGTGCTCTAAGCGGTTCTGCACAGCACCCAGTGCGGATCTCTGTGCACTGACCTGCTTGATGGCGCCTTCGATGGCGTCGATCGCGTAGGTGGCGGCATTTCCTGTGGTATCAGCCACATTCAGTCCCTGCACACCCAGGTTCTTGGAGGTCATGGCCTCGATATTGACCATGATCTTGTTGGTGTTGTCTGCGTCAGCACCCACATGGAGCGCCAGACCCAGATCCTTCGCAACGGTTGCATACTGCTTTGTGATGGAGAACCGATAAATATTGTTTCCAGCCCCGGAGGCCTGTGTGCCAGATGTTACCGACACAGAGGTCTGCTTGTTGCTGTCCACACCGATCCGGTTCGCCTGCTCCAGAGCTGCCTGCACCTTTGCCCGTGCAGAGGTCTGACCTTTCGGTCCGGAACTACCAACCAGAATGTTCTTGTCCAGCGTATTATCCACCGCTACACGCGCCGTAGCATAGTTACCGCTGGTACCTGCCTGCACCTTCGCACCATCCACAACCCTGGCCTGGATCTCTGCTGTCGTAAACTCCTCGTCACCCAGCTTCCACACCTGGTCGGTACGTGTTGAATCACTGGATTTTGCCTTCACAAACTTGTTGCCGTTGATCGTGACAGAGCCCAACCCACCGATGCTATTTGCTCCACTACCTGCAATCGACTGCTGGATTGTGGAAATCTTATCCTTGGCATCATCATAGATGTGATACTCTTTACCGGCAATCTTCACATCGGTATTGGCCTGCAGCCTCATTTCAAAAGTTGCTTTCGTTGTGGAATCTGCCAATGTACCCTGCAAGCCGGCATCCTTGGCCGCCATGTACTTGTTGCGTGTACCGGACGCACCCTTCAGCAGGTAGGTCTCGTTGAACTTCGTGGTCTCAGCGACACGGTCGATCTCTGTGGTCAGCTGATTGATCTCGTCCTGGATGGAGTTACGATCGGACTCACTGTTGGTTCCGTTGGCCGCCTGCACTGCCAGCTCGTTCATACGCTGCAGCATGTCATGAACTTCTGTCAGAGCACCTTCAGCCGTCTGCACGCTGCTCACGCCGTCCTGGGCGTTGGTCGATGCCTGATCCAAACCACGGATCTGCTTTCTCATCTTCTCACTGATGGAGAGGCCGGCTGCATCGTCCGCTGCGCGGTTGACGCGGTATCCGGAGGAAAGCTTCTCAGCGGACTTCGCCTGAGAGGAAGTCGTGACGCCGAGCATACGGTTGCTGTTCATAGCTGTTACGTTGTGTTGTACTACCATAGTAAACCTCCTTGTTTTGTATGCCGCACATCCTTGTGCGGTAGTGTTTGGTTGTGAGGCGTATGCCTCATTGTTCCCTTTATCATTTCGGCAGGGTCGTCTTCGTCTCCTAGGTTGACTGTCCGTCCCTTTCCTACTTTGCCACGAGGCTGGTCACTCATTGTCCGTGAGCTGAGTGATGTGCCTTTGTGCTCTCAATATCTTTATCGACTGCTTTCGTGATTCCTTAACCCCTTATTCTGATTTTTTTATTCAATCTTCAAATCATCCGGTACAATTCCAAATGCTTCCAACTTGGCTTTTGCGGCACGGAGCTGATTCATGATTTCCTTCTCCCGATCCTCTCCCTGTGCCTTCTGCAATCGCAACAGGTTCATATAGCAGTCAATGACATTAACGATCTGCTCCCTGTCTGGCATCGGAATCACCCCCTTTACCTATCTATCATTATATACAACGAAGTCAGAGAAATTCAACGGTGTTTTGGCAAATTTTCTATAAAAAGATTATTATTTTTCACTCACCTCCCGGTGATGGTGGGGGCAGGGGTGGGGATGACCTTCTCCTCTCCCTCGGCGACGATGCCGGCCAGCTCATCCAGCTTGACACACAGGGCAGAGCCCTTGCGGATGTGCAGCTCGTGCCGGTACCAGCCGCCGGCCATCCGGACGAAGAGGAAGCCGTCATAGCGGGTGCTGGTGTAGCGGGTGCCGGCGACGCGTTTGTCCAGGAGGGTGTCCAGGTCGGTGCCGTTGTAGATATAAGTGGCACGGATGAACCAGCCACCAGCTGCCTTCTTCGTATAGAGGTGATCGTGGTAGAGGACGGTGGTGTTGCCCCATTCATCCTCGCCGACCTCCACCTTCTCCTCTTCCTTGGTCTCTTCCGTCTGCTGCGTCTCAATCGGGGTGAGGGTGGTGGCATGGGCCGTACCGCCCGGCAGGGTCACTGCCAAACCGCCTATACATACTGCTGCCAAAACCAAATATCTCAGATAATGTCTGTGCATCTCACATATCCTCATGCAACGCTACCCATCGCTTCCTTAATTCGCTTGATTTCCGCCTCCACATGATTCAGTCTCAGCAGTACCATTTCCTTTTCCTGGTCAATCTTCAATGCCTCATCCAGTTTCCTGGACAAATCCAAATGTCCCTCCGCTATAATAGTAATGTTTCTGTTTGTTTCATTCTCCAAAGTCAGATTCATGGACCGAACCTTCCGATCGATTTCATCAACCTCTTCTTCCAGGTGGTCGATTCTTTCCAAAAGCTCCCTCATAGAGGTTTTGACTCCTCCCATTTCTTCTGTATGACTTCTCATCTCTTCATAGATAGCCCGAATTATCTCATCATTGGACATTTTTACATCACCTCCTCTTTTCTCACTCCTCCGGCTGCAGGATTTCCACGCCATAGGGGGCGAGGCGCCCGTCGAAGACATGCCCGTCCTCGAGGGTGATGCCACGGTTGAAGCACTGTACATAGCTGTCGGTATGGTTCAGGAGGATCGTACAGTCGGGACGCCGGATGAGCTCTACGCCATCGATCTCCTCCTGCATCGTGACGCCGGTATCCCGGGCCACCAGCCGCAGGAGATCATCCAATCCCTCCTCATCCAGATCACAGCCCACATAGTAAACCTTGCCCTTGCCGAAATCATTGACCGTGATGGCGGCTGCGCCCTTGAAATACCGGTCCACATAGCTCGACAGCACCTGTGCCGTCAACGGCCGGATGACGTCCCGCCACACATGGGCGGTAGAGCTGATGAGCCCGCGGATATGGGTCTCCTTATCCGACGCGTCAAACTCCTCCACCTCAACGCCGACGAGCTGCCAGAAGGCACCCGGCAGCGGGATGGTACTCATGGTGTTGTCGCGGTTGCGCTGCCCGCTGCGGTAAGTTACCAGGAGGGTACCACCGCCGCGGACGAATTCTGTCACACGCTGCAGCTCATCCTGATCCACCACGTTATAGGCCGGCATCATCACCAGCTTATACCGCCTGTAATCTCCCCGGCCGACGGCAGTCATGATCCCGAGCCGGCTGGCGCCGCGGTAATACTGATACAGGAGCTGCTCATAATCAAACCCTGCCGTGTGATGCTTGATCTGATGGGACCAGCCGTTCTCATAGTCCCGGACAATCAGGGCCTCATAGGAGGGGGTTTTATTCATAAATAAGTGTTCCCGGCGCTGCAGTTCCCTGCCGATGCGTGACACCTCGGCGTACCGGCGTCTGGTCTTGCCATCCTGATCCAGGATCCCGTACCAGTACTGCTCCATCCCGAAGGGGGCCGCCATGAAACGGAAGAACAGGATGCCCTCCCCGCCGTGTGCCAGTGCCTGATAGGCCCAGAGTCTGATCTGGCCCGGTTCGGGCGTCGGTCCCATCTCATCCCAGCCGCAGGGGCCGCACTGCTGTTACATGACGATGAAGTTCTGGTCCTTGATGCCGCGCATGATCTCATGTGCCATGGAGGTCCAGACATACCCCCGCAACTCCCACTGGGTCTGGGGGTGATTGTCCCAGGATACGAAATCCATGGTCTGCATGAGGCGGAAATAATCGATATCCGCAAAATGCCCCATCAGATTGGTGGTGATCTGTACCTGGGGATTCGCCTGCCGGAGGATCTGCGCCTGCCTGGCAGCAAAAGCGACCCAGGATTCCGAGGAGAAGCGCATGAACTCCATGTCCAGCGACGGGTTATGGGAGAAACGACGGGAATTCTCCGGTTCACAGCTGTTGTAGGCCGGCAGGATCACGTCCTCAAAGGAGTCATAGGTCTGGCTCCAGAAGACCGTTCCCCAGCGCCTGTTGAGTTCCCGGATGCTGCCGTAGCTGTCGGCGAGCCAGGACTGGAACCGGCGTTTACAGGACTCGCAGTAGCACACAGTCGTGCCGTGGCAGCCCAGCTCATTGTCAATCTGCCATGCGACAATGCGGGGATCCCCGCGGTAATGCTCCGCCAGGGCCGTAACGATCCTGTCCGAGGCCAACCGGTAGGTCTCATTGTTGGCGCAGCAGGCACGGCGCGAGCCCCACTCGCGTACACGTCCGTAACGGTCGCGCATCAGGATGTCCTTCTTCCTGGCCAGCCACCTGGGCGGCGCTGCCGTCGGTGTACAGAGGATCACCCTGAGTCCCGCTTCATCCATCGCCCGGATCGCTTCATCCAGCCAGTCAAAATCGAACTGTCCCTCCGAGGGTTCCAGGGAGGACCAGGCAAAATCCGCCAGCCGGACGACATTCATCCCTGCATCCGCCATCAGGCGCGCATGCTCCCGCCACAGATGATGATCCCAAAACTCCGGATAGTAACAGGTTCCGAATAACATCTCAGTCTTCCTCGTCCGCTTTCTGTCCCATGATAAACCGGATATCCGGATCCCTCAGCTCCCTGAGGCAGCGTCTGAGCTTGTCCTCTGCCTCCACTGCACTGACCGCGTCCACTTCTATATGGAAGGTATAGGTCTGTGTCGGCTGCGCCTCCTGTATCCGGTTCTGTCTGGCGAACCCTGCCATCAGGCGCTGTCTGCTCTGCTCCTGCTGCAGCTCCATGATATCCGCCGCGGCAAACCGTCTGTATTCCTCCCGCTCTGCATCCGTGGCTGCATAGCGATCGATCACCCGCAGCACCGGGCCGATCTCCTGATAGGCGCCGTGGAGATACTCCTCCTGGCGGGGCCAGTGTGCCGCGCCGATGGGGAGCTTGCGTTTGCCCATCTGCGCCTCGATGAAATCATCCCAGGTGATTTCGTGGGCATCCAGCCACTCGCTGATATGCCATTTCCAGATCTGCTCCCGTCTGGCGGCGACCTCGTCACGGATGTAGACGGACATCCGTTTCTCCAGCGCCTCAGCCGCCATGGTGATCTCTGCGTCGCTCGATTTCTTCAGGTCAAAGGTGACCCGCTCATGGCGCTCATGCCGTCCCTCATCCTCGATGGTGAGTGAGAAACGATCCGCATCCACCCTGGCCAGAGACAGCGCAAAATCTCCCAGCCGTGCGGCAACGATCGGACGCTCCCTCAGGATGCCGTCACGATGCTCACGGTAGGATGCCGCGATCTGGTCCGGTCGGACATATTGGAACAGCTTCGCCATAGGTCTCCGTCACCTCGTAGAGAGGAAGATGTACTCCCGTGCCGCTTCCTCATCATCCGGCCAGCGGTGGAGGTATTGCTCCATCCGCACCCGTGCCTGTGTAAACGCGCCGCTCTCCTCATAGGCCAGGATCTCATTGCGGGTCAGCGCCTGATCGTAGCTGTTGTCCTCCAATGCGAGTCCCGCCTCAAAGGCATCGATGGCACCCTCGTAATCCCCCATCCGGATCAGGCACAGCCCCAGCTGATTCCAGATCTCCGGATGGGCGGAATCCTCCGTCAGGAAGGTGCGGTATACACTGACCGCGTAGTTGTAATCGCCCTGTTTCTCCGCCGTCTGACCAAGCAGTGCGACCGCCGGTGCCTTATCCGCATCCCGCTCGTTCCGCGCCTGCTCCAGATAGCTCTGCGCCTCAGCATTTTTGCCCAGATAGTAGGCGATCTGGCCCTTCTCATAGTTTGTCATAAAGGAGATACCCGCATCCTGCGCCCGCTGCAGCAGTGCGGCGCCCTCCTCCTCATAGCCGGCGTCTGCCAGCATCCGGTAGATGGCGATGAGCTGGTCGTAGTCCCTGGGCGCCAGCTGGATCGCCCGATGGAAGTCGGTGATGGCCCGGTCATAGTCCCCCCCGGCAAGCTCCGCCGCACCTCTGAGTCTGGTAGCCGTCACCTCGTTCGGCTTTAACCCCAGGATGGCGTCATAGACGGCCGCCGCCTCGCTGTAACTGCCCTGCTTAAGGTATGCCTCCGCCAGATAATAATTCGTATCGTAATCCATGGCATCCGGCCAGCCGATGCTACCTGAAAAAGAAGCCAGCAGAGACTCCACGGCAGCAGACGGATCCCCCTGCATCAGCTGTGAGATACCGGCGCTCCGGAGTCTCTCCCGCGCGTTCTCCCCGTTCTCTTCGGCGATGGCCAGCTCCGTGGCCGCCGTCTCAAAGTCCTGGATCTGGAGCGCTGCAGTGGCTGCGTCGATGTGGGCCGTCTCCCGGCTGCCGCACCCTGCGCCCATGCCAAGCAACAGGCACAGCAGTGCGCCTGTCATCAGCCGGAATCGATTGTTTCTGAAATGATGCACGAAATCCAATCCCTCATTCCCCGAGATATGCAGTGACCTCCACCTCACAGAGGACGTTCTTCGGCAGTGACTTGACTGCCACACAGCTGCGCGCAGGCTTCGTGACAAAGAACCGCTCGTACACCGCGTTAAATGCCGCGAAATCCGCCATATCCGCCAGGAAGCAGGTGGTCTTGATCACCTGGCCATAGTCCGCGCCTGCTGCCTGCAGTATCGCGCCCACATTGCGGCAGGCCTGCTCCGCCTGCTCCTCGATGCCCGTCCCCCGGATCTCGCCGGTCGCCGGGTCGATCGGGATCTGGCCGGAGGCATAGAGGAACTCTCCTGCCCGAATGGCCTGGGAATAGGGGCCGATGGCCGCCGGTGCCTGGTCTGTGCTGATCACCTGTCTCATAATTCTCCTCCTGAATCCTGTTCTGAACAGTTACGATTCCTCAAATACTGCGGTGACATAGTACCCCCGCGCGTTCTCCTCCACGGCCGTCACGATCCCCTCCCGGGTCTCCATCCGCTCTGAGAACGGGAAGTTGCCCGACATCGCGAGGGAAGGGTCGATGGTATAGTAGACCGAGCTGGGCAGCGTCCCTTCCGTCACCGTCACATGATCCCCCTCCTGCAGGAGACCGGGACGCTCCATCTTGAACACCATGGATCTACTCATCCGTCTCCTCCGGTTCCTCCGTCACTCCCTGTGACTGCGCTTCTTCTTCCGTCTCCGCGGCGGCGCCGCCCTCCGGCTGGCGGTAGATCTCATCCTGCGGACGGACGACGGCATGGTTCTTCAGATAATCATACCACAATTCGTAAGACTTCGCTTTGAGATGCACACCATCGAAGGTTAATTCTGATCGCAGCGCGCCGTCCTCGTCATCCACCGCCTCATTCATGTTCAGGTAGAAGATGTCATGGTCGTTGGCCAGTGTGGCGATGGCGCTGTTGCGCAGGTCGATGTTGGCATTGTTGATGTGTTTCTCCGCATCGCTCTTGGCCTTAGTGACATGCATGATGCTCTGGATGTAGATCAGGGCATCCGGCTGCAGCGCCCGGATCTGCTCAATCACCTCCGTGTAGGCGTTCAGGAAATACTCCGTGTTGCCGGTGCCCATCTCGTTGATCCCGATCATCAGGTAGATCTTGTCGTACTGCCTGTCGGCGAGGGCCGTCTCCACGTTGATGGTGCCCCGCTCCTCGTCCGGGATGAAGACCTTGTTCATCAGGGTGAAGATGGTGAGGCTCACCTTGGCAAAAAACACCGCCCGCTCATCCAGCGGTGCACAATACTCGGACAGACCGACGGTCCTGGAGTCCCCGAGGAACAGCGCATCACAGAAGTAATCGTCCGTCACTGCCTCCAGCTCATAGACCTCCGGTTCGGCCGGGATCTCCTCCTCCGGCTCGACGGGCGCTTCCGCCTCCTCCGGCTCGGCAGGCGCTTCCTCCTCCGGTTCATCGGACACCTCCGGTTCCGTCATTTCATCCTCCCCCATCTCCTCCGTCACATCGGATTCATCGGGTTCCGGCTCTGCTTCCGTCCGGGGCTCCTCAAACAGCGGCTGGAGCTCCACTGCTTCACCCCGCACCACGTCGTAACCCGCTTCGTGGTCCGCCTCCGGGTCCCCGTAGACAGTGGTGTATTCCGCCTCGGTAAAGGGCATCACCCCATCCGCCATCCCCGTCAGGGCCAGCTGCAGGAGCGGCGCATCCGCATAGCTGTAGGCATAGTCCCTGTAGATGCCGCGCCGCCCGAGGAGCCCGGCGCAGGTCAGGATGAGGGCTCCCACCGCAATGCCGAGGATCATCAGGTAGTGCTCCAGGTGGTGGAGTCTGTGCAGTTGTCTGTTCTTTTCTTCCATCAGAACCTCAGATACATGAACGGATTGCTGCTCTGTCCGGCCGCACTGTAAATGCTGGCCCAGAACAGCGCGAGGCAGATGAGCTTCATCAGCACAGCGTTCTTGTGGCGCTCATACCACAGCCCCAGATCCGGAATCAACAATATGAGCCCCACTGCCACAAAGCCCAGGTAGGGCACACCGACACGGGCAAAATCCGTCATGCTGACGTTGCCCCCCGCATCCAGAAAAAAGAGCCTGCGGAAATAGGCGATCAGATCCGACGTGCCCGACAGCGCAAAGATGATCCAGGTCAACGGCACGCAGAGCCACACGTGGATCCTGCCGATGACCGCACGCAGCCGCGGGGTGTTGCTCCAGACCATCTTCTCCCACAGGATCATCAGGTACAGCAACATCCCCCACAGGATGAAGTTCAGGGTGACGCCGTGCCACAGGGCGGTCAGGAGCCATACGACCAGCAGGTTGACCGCCGTCCTGAACAGGCCGCCGCGGCTCCCGCCCAGAGGGATGTAGACCATATCTCTGAACCAGGTGCCGAGGGTGATGTGCCAGCGCCTGTAGAAATCGCTCACCCCCGTTGCCGCATAGGGATAATTGAAGTTGCGGATGAAGGGGAACCCCAGCGCCACCCCCAGGCCCGCCGCCATCAGGGAGTAGCCCCAGAAATCAAACAGGAGATCCATGCTGTATACCACAACCCCCAGCCATGCAAGGGGGGTGGAGAGACTCTCGTAGCCGATGGTGCCGATCTCGTTCCAGCACATGGCCAGATGATCTGCCAGCAGGACCTTCATGGCCAGTCCGGGGATGAACCAGTACAGTCCCTGCTCGATCCGCCGCAGACAGGCCAGGAGCCGCTCTCCCTCCGGCAGTTTCTCCTCCTCCCCGGAGAAGACATTCATTCCCTCCCAGTCGCCATACCGGGCGATGGGGCCGGAGACCAGCTGCGGGAACATACAGAAATACAGGCAGGTCTGCAGGAAGCCCGTCCAGCCCTCCCCGCGTCCCTTCACACGTCCTGTGTACAGGTCCGCCTGGAACGCGATCATGCGGAAGCTGTAGAAGGACAGACCGATGGGGAGGAAGCACCCGCCCCAGAGCGCCGCCAAAGCCTTGAACGCAATAAGTGTCAGGGCATCCAGCGTGACGATCAGGATGAGGCTCCAGCGTCTGTGTGCCTGCACCGGCCCGGAGAACGCATAATTTAACAGCATCAGTAAAACCAACAGCGGCAGAAAACGCAGATCTCCCATCCCGTAGAACACCAGGCTCGCGAGGATGAGAACAACCCTGCGCCAGTGCGCCGGAACCAGATAATACAGCCCGAGAATCACCGGGCAGAAACGAAAGATGAATTGCAGATCCGTAAAACCTGTCATGATGCGTTATTGATCTCCGCCAGCTTGGCCTCAGCGGATTCTGCGGACTTGGTGTTGGGAAAAAGCTGAATCACGCGGTTGTAGGTGTCCTTGGCCGCGTCGGTATCGCCGGATTCATAGTAGGCGCTGCCCAGGCAGAAAAGCGCGTCATCCCGTTCGCCGTCGTACCGGAAGGCACGGGCAAGGGCCGGGATGGCCGTCTCATAATCCTTTCTGCGGTAAGCGGCATACCCCGCGTCATAACTGCGCTTGGTCAGTTCCTCTCCCACCACCGCGATAAAGGCGTTGTAGAGCGACTGCTCCTGGGGTGAGGGTGTCTCTTCCGTCGCGGCGGGATCATAGGTGTTCATGATGGCTTCCACCTGATCCATCCGCTGCGCCTGGGTCTCCGCCGTGTCCTCCTCCGGCACGTTCAGATAGGCCGTCACGGCGCTCATCAGCAGATCTGCCGTCGTGGAACGATTGCCGGCCTGAATCAGCTCGTCGATCTCCGCCTTGAGATCATCAATCTCCAGTGCCAGTGTCGCCTCCCGCTGCTCAGATTCCAGGAGTCTGGCGTTCTTCGCATCATTCTCCTCGCTGATGGCGGCGATCTCCTGCTGGTTCGTGGTATTCATACTCTGGATACGGGCAGGCAGGATCAGATAGAGCGCAATGGCAATCCCAAGGAGCGCCCCGGCCAGGAGACCGGCGAACACACCTCCCCGGCGTAATCCCATCGGGATGGTCGGCTGGATGATGTCCTCGTTGCCGCTCTGGTAACGGATCGCTTCTTTCCTCTTGGACTCCGAGGCCTCCGCCTCACCGGGCATGAGGAGCTCCTCCGCCTCCTTCAGATACCGGGCGCCCAGGATGCTGCCGGTGTCCAGCGCCAGCGCGCGGTTGGCCTCCGTACGCGCCTTGACGGGCTTCTTGTCATTCAGATACAGCAGGGAGAGCAGCAGATGCGCCCGGACATAGCCCGGGTTCATCTGGAGTACCTTCTTCAGCTGGATCACCGCCAGATCCAGCGCATTCTGACGGCAGTAGCGCAGCGCCACATTGAACTTCTTCAGGGTCTGGTTCTCTGTCTCGAAACGGGCCACGTCGCTGCGCACCTGCTCCACATACCGGTCCGCATCATTGTCCTCCGGCTGGAGGTTCTTGCTGATGACCCACTCCGTGAGGGCAGCGACGACCTCGCCGGTCTCATAATAGACGAGGCCCAGCAGATTGCGGGCATCGATGTTGTTCTTGTCCAGCTTCAAACTCTGGCGCAGGGACTCCACCGCACCGGTCATGTTGCGTACCCGTGCCTTCTCCAGTCCCTCGTTATAGCAGCGCGCAGAGAGGCTCTGCAGCCTCTTCTGAATGCGTACATTGGTTCCGCAGGACGGGCAGTAGTCGCTTGCCGTCAGCTCCGCCCCGCATCGGTAGCACTGCATGGATTACCTGCCTTCGTGATCGGAGGGCCGCTTGTCCTGTATCTCTCTGGTTTCCTTGATCAGGTCCACCAGAACATCCGACATATCGTCCAGATCCTGGCCGGTGATGATGCTCTCCGCATCCTCCACCTCCAGGCTCGGGCGGAATTTCTTCAGCTCTTCCTCAAAATTGATCATACTTCTTCATTTCTCCAACTAAATACAGCGAACCGGCAGCAAACAGGAGGTCTCCCTCCCGGTGCCTGGCCATCAGCGCCTGAAACGCCGATGCGCTGTCATCATAGTATTCAACCGCACAGGCCGGGTCCGTTCCGTTCTCCTGTGCCAGATACCGCTCCGCCATGGTCTCCCCGGGGACGGCCCGGGGACTGTCGTACCCGGTAAAAGCGATCTCCGCAAACAGGCCGCTCTCCCGCAGGAGCGAGAGCTCCTCCGCCACCTGCTTGTCCGCTGCCGCAGCAAAAATCAGCCGCCTCGCGCCCTGCAGCGGGATCCGTTCCACGCTCTGCAGGAATACACGCACGCCGTCGGCATTGTGTGCGCCATCTACATAAAAGCCGGGCTGCAGCTGTTCCATCCGTCCAGGCCAGTGCGCCCTGAACAGACCCCACTCGATATCGGACCGGGAGATGCCCAGCACTTCCGCTGCTGTTATCGCTATTACAGCATTTTGTATCTGATATTCCGCTTGTGTCTGCAGGCGGACATCGTACCTATCATCATAGCGGGATTTGCAGGAAAAAGCAAGCTGACCCGCCGCTGCAGGCTCCCGCCGGACGTCACCCGTTTCCACGGCTGTCAGGAGGGCGCCCACCTCTCTGGCCCGACGCTCAATGACAGGAGCACTCTCCGCCTCCCGCAAATAGACGGCAGGTGTGCCGGGACGCAGGATCCCCGCCTTCTCCGCTGCGATCTCCGGAATCGTCTCCCCCAGGTACTGGGTATGATCCCTGGCGATGTGCGTGATGACGGACAGGGCAACCTCCCGTACGGCATTGGTGGGATCCAGCCTCCCGCCGAGGCCGCACTCCAGAATAAGATAGTCCGGCCGCCGTTCTGCATAGTACAGGAGTGCCACCAGCAGCAGAAATTCAAAGTAGGTGGCAGCAGGTGTACCTGCCGGCGACTGCAGGCGTTCTGACAGCTGCCCGGTCAGGCGGGCGAAATCCGCCTCCGAAATCTCTGCGCCATCCAGCCGGATCCTCTCCCGGATGTCCACCAGATGCGGCGAGGTGAACAGCCCCACATGGTAGCCCGCACGCTGCAGGATCTCCGAGAGATAGTTGCAGACACTCCCCTTGCCGTTGGTGCCGGCCACATGGATGATTTTCAGGCCTGCGTCCGGGCTGCCCAGTTCCTCCAGGCGCGCCTGCAGCGCAGGGATCGTGTGCTTCTCCGAGAATCCCGGCAGTCCATTGATGACCGCCAGAGCTTCCTGGAACGTCATGACATCGTCGAGAGCCGCTCTTTGACCTGCTCATAGGTCTGGCGGTACTTCTGCTGCTTCTCCTTCTCCTCCTCGATCTTGTCCGCAGGGGCCTTGGACAGGAACTTCTCATTGGACAGCATCTTCTCCGAACGGGTCAGCTCGCCCTCCAGACGCTTCAACTCCTTCTGGAGACGCTCCTTCTCTGCAGCGATATCCACCAGGTCTCCCAGCGGGATGTAGATGGTGGCATCGGCGAGCACCACCGCGACAGCGGAATCCGGAATGCCGGCCTTATCCTGCTGGCAGGAGGACTCTGAGGCGCCGGCCAGGGACTCGAAGAAGAGGCGGCCGGTACGGAAGATCTCCAGTACCTCCTCCTTGTCGCTGACGATGACCATCTGCGCCTTCTTGGAGGGTGCGACGTTCATCTGGGTGCGCATGTTGCGGACGCCGCGGACGGCCTCCTTGATGGTCTCGATCTCCCGTTCCTCCTGCGGATAATCCCAGTCCGCCCGGAATTCCGGCCACGAAGAAATCATGATGCTCTCATCCGCATCTTGGAGGGTCATGTAGATCTCCTCCGTGATGAAGGGCATATAGGGATGCAGGAGCTTCAGCGAGGTTAAGAGCACCGTGCGCAGGGTCCAGAGCGCAGCGGTCTGGCTCGTTTTGTCGTCCGTGTTGTAGAGACGGGGCTTGACCATCTCGATGTACCAGTCACAGAACTCATCCCACAGGAAATCATAGACCTTCTGTACGGCGATGCCCAGCTCGAAGCGGTCCAGATTGGCCGTCTCCTCCCGCACCAGGCGGTTGCAGCGGGACAGGATCCAGTGATCCACAGGCTCCAGGCCTGCAGGCAGCTCAGGTGAGAGCAGCACCGGATCCTCCTCCTCCGGCAGGTTCATCAGGATGAAACGGGATGCGTTCCAGATCTTGTTGGCAAAGTTACGGCTGTTCTCCACGCGGTCCACATAGAAACGCATGTCGCCGCCCAGGTCATTGCCGGTGACAATGGTGAGCCGGAGGGCATCCGCGCCGTACTTGGCGATGATGTCCAGGGGATCCACGCCGTTGCCCAGGGACTTGGAGAACTTGCGGCCCTGCTCGTCACGGATCAGTCCGTGGAACAGAACGGTCTTGAAGGGATAGGTACCCATCTGCTCGTAGCTGGAGAAGATCATGCGGATCACCCAGAAGAACAGGATGTCCCAGCCCGTCACGAGGACGTCCGTCGGGAAGAAATACTTCAGCTCCGGGGTCTCATCCGGCCAGCCCAGAGTCTCGAAGGGCCACAGCGCGGAGGAGAACCATGTGTCCAGCACATCCTCATCCTGATGCAGGTGGGTGCCGCCGCACTTCGGGCATTTCGCCGGGGTCTGCCGGTCTACGATGATCTCACCGCAGTCGTCGCAGTACCAGGCTGGGATCCGGTGCCCCCACCACAGCTGTCTGGAGATGCACCAGTCACGGATGTTGTCCGTCCAGTTGAAATAGGCACTCTCTGCGCGCTGGGGGATCAGACGGATCTCGCCCTCTTTCACGGCCTTGACCGCAGGCTTGATCAGCTCGTCCATGCGGACGAACCACTGCTTCTTGATCATGGGCTCCACGGTGGTGTGGCAGCGCTCGTGGGTGCCCACGTTGTGGCTGTAGTCCTCAATGCGGACCAGGAGGCCCATCTCCTCCAGTTCCTTCACGATGGCCTTGCGGCACTCATAGCGGTCCATCCCGGCATACTTGCCGCCGTTCTCGTTGATGGTGGCATCGTCGTTCAGGACATTGACCTCCGGCAGGTTGTGGCGTTTGCCCACCTCGAAGTCGTTCGGGTCATGGGCCGGGGTGATCTTGACGACACCGGTACCGAACTCCATGTCCACATACTCGTCTTCCACGATGGGCAGCTCCCTGTTGACAATGGGCAGCAGGACCTTGCGGCCGTGCCATTTGTGATACCGCTCATCCTTCGGGTTGACGGCCACAGCAGTATCGCCCAGCATGGTCTCCGGACGGGTGGTGGCGAACTCGATGAACTCGGTGTCACTAACGGTGCCGTCCTCATTGACCATGGGGTATTTGATATGCCAGAGATGCCCCTGCTGCTCCTCGTACTCCACCTCCGCGTCGGAGATGGAGGTCTTGCAGACCGGACACCAGTTGACGATACGGCTGCCCTTATAGATGTAGCCTTTCTCATGCATACGGACGAAGACCTCGGTCACCGCCCGGTTGCAGCCCTCATCCATGGTGAAGCGCTCACGCTGCCAGTCGCAGGAGCTGCCCAGCTTCTTCAACTGCTGCGTGATGATCCCGCCGTACTCCTCTTTCCAGGCCCAGGCGCGCTCCAGGAACTTTTCGCGGCCCAGGGTCTTCTTGTCTGTGCCATCCTTCTTGAGCTGGTCGATGATCTTGACCTCGGTGGAGATGGATGCGTGATCACAGCCCGGCTGCCAGAGGGCGTTGTAGCCCTGCATCCGCTTCCAGCGGATCAGGATGTCCTGCATGGTCTCATCAAAGGCGTGACCCATATGGAGTCTGCCTGTCACGTTCGGCGGCGGAATGACAATGGTGAAGGGCTTTTTGGTCTCATCCACCTCAGCGTGGAAATATCCCTTATCCTCCCAGTTCTGATAGATCCGATCCTCCAGGCCGTGCGGATCATAGGTCTTGGCCAGCTCCTTTTTCATCATCCATTCCCTCCCGGTATATTGGTATAACTATCTGAAATCATAGATTACAGTCTATCATAAGAAAGGGAATCGTCAAGGAACGGTTTTTCAAATGTGGATAATTCTGTGGAAATTGGGGATTTCTTCAGGTTGTCTGTCCCGGGATCCGCATAAAAAGAGCCCTGCCGGAGTTATCGCTTTTTCGTATATTTGAGCCTATACTGGTCTGGCATGGTATTTTTATCAGAAATTGGCACTTTTCACTATGCCAGTCATGACTATACTGGTAAAATAAATTAATGAAAGATGAAGGGAGGAACTATTATGACTGCTCAGACATCCATCAGAGAGGAGACGGCTCACGCAGACAACCGGGCCAAGGATCTGCAGGTCCGTAAGATCGTCTTCACAGGTATCTTCGCCGCGATCACCTATGTGGTGTTCGCATTTCTGTCCATCAAGGTGCCGACGCCCGGCGGGCAGGTGTCCATCCATCTGGGGAATGCCTTCGCTGCACTGGGGGCGCTGTTGCTGGGGAGCCTCTACGGCGGTATCGGCGGTGCACTGGGACTGACCATCGCGGATCTCATTGATCCCGTCTATATTGTGGAGGCACCGATCACATTTGTGATCAAGCTGCTGATGGGGCTGTTAGTAGGCTTCATCGCGCACCACCTCTTCCATATCTCCACGGAGCATGACCACGCCAAAGTCATCCGCGCCACGGTACTCGCCGTGCTGGCCGGTATGGTCTTCAACGCGCTGGTGGATCCGACCCTCCGGTATCTGTACAAGATCCTGATCCTGGGACGGCCTGCGGCCGAGGTGAGTTTCGCCATCAACTTCAGCGTCACGGTGCTGAACTCGGTGGTGAGCACGGTGCTGACGGTGGTTCTGTATCTGGCACTGCGCACGCCACTGAAAAAAGCAGGCTTGCTGTTTGAAAACTAAGATGGTATCATAGATGCGCGAGGAAGGACGCATCTATACTATGGAACATTTACAGATCCCTGAGAACTACACACCGGCGCTGGATCTTCATGAGACCCAGGTCGCCATCAAAACCGTCAAAGATTTTTTTCAGAAGCTGCTGGCCGAAAGGCTGAACCTCTTACGTGTCACGGCACCACTCTTCGTCGATCCGGCCTCCGGGCTGAATGATAACCTAAACGGCGTGGAGCGGCCCGTGGCGTTTGAGATCCATGGGGAGGATGACCGCGAGGCGGAGATCGTCCACTCCCTGGCGAAGTGGAAGCGCTACGCACTGAAGGAGTACGGCTTCCAGGTCGGCGAGGGTCTCTACACCGATATGAACGCCATCCGCCGGGATGAGCTGCCGGACAACATCCACTCCATCTTCGTGGATCAGTGGGACTGGGAGCGCATCATCCGCAGAGAGGACCGGAACCTGGATTTCCTGAAGGAGATCGTGCGTACCGTGTACAAGGTACTGCGGCTGACGGAGAAGTATCTGGCCATCCAGTACGATTATATAGAAGAAATCCTGCCCCGCGAGATCTTCTTCATCACTACGGAGGAGCTGGCGGAGATGTTCCCCGACAATACGCCGAAGGAGCGTGAGTACTACATCGCTCAGGCCAAGGGCGCGGTCTGCATCATGCAGATCGGCGATACGCTGGCGAACGGCGAGAAGCACGACGGCCGTGCGCCGGACTATGACGACTGGTCCTTGAACGCCGATATCGTGGTGTACTATCCGGTGCTGGATATCGCGCTGGAGCTCTCCTCCATGGGCATCCGTGTGGATGCGGAGGCGCTGCGCAGCCAGCTGGCCAAGGCGGGTTGCCCGGAGCGGGCAGAGCTCCCCTTCCAGAAGGCAGTACTGGCAGACGAGCTGCCCTTCACCATCGGCGGCGGTATCGGTCAGTCCAGGATCTGCATGTTCTTCCTGCGCAAGGCCCACATCGGC
>JAFSYF010000140.1 GCA_017443695.1 Butyrivibrio sp. | reverse complement strand
TGCGATCTGCCGGTAATGCTCCCCGCGTCTCGGACACGCCGGTGTACAGCAGGAATTCACCAGGATCTCCAGTTTCTCCTTATGATGGACGTTCTCCAACAGCTCCCAGTGGTTGTTCAGATTGTAATCCAGCACCACATACCGGTAATCCTTATCCAGCTCCCGGTTCAGATCCTCCACATCCCGGATCTCCTTGCATGTGGTGGAGTCTATGGCATAGGAGGGATAGCGCTCACGGATATATGCCTCCAGGATCGGCGAAAACACCAGCACCTGATTCTGTCCATTGTCTCCGGCCTCCATGCAGAAGTTACAGAAGGGATCCTTCAGATCCTCCTCCGTTAAGAGCGGATTGGTGAAGGTATAACGCACCGGAATCCCCCTGGCATTGATGCTCCGAATCACATTCTGCACAAAACCGCGATCACACTGATCCTCCGCAGGCACAAGCCGGCCGCCGTTCCACAGGGCGTAGGGAAAGCTGCCGAACACGGAGGCGATTTCCACCTCCTCCCTGAAGAACTCCGGATGGGTCTCCAGCAGGCTCATCCAGAACATATTCAGCGGATAGTTGTACCGCAGTCCTGGCAGATGGTACTTGGCCTTCATCTCCGCACTCATGCTTTCGTCTCCTTCTCTTTCTGTTCTGACGGCTTACGAATCACAATCTCATTATGTTCAAAAGCGATCTGCACCTTGTTATCCGTCAGCCCCAGCTCATCGATCAGCTCTCTCGGGATCTGCAGGCGGCCCGCCTTATCCATCACCACATACTCCTCCTGTGAATTGATCTCCCGCCAATCGATGTTGCTCTCCTTCACCCTGTCGGCAAATTCCTCTCTGAGCACACGCTCCGAACTGATTTTGCCGTCACGGATCGCCACCACACGCCGTACCTTCTTGGACAGTGCCATATCATGTGTCACGATCAGGATCGTCTGACCATTCTGATTCAGCTCTGTGAAAAGATCGAAGATGTAATCCGCTGTTTTTGTATCCACGGACCCCGTGGGTTCGTCCGCAAGCAGGAGCTTCGGTGAGTTGGCCAGTGCAATGGCGATGGCGATCCGCTGCTGCTCTCCACCGGAGAGCATATTCATCTTGCTGTGCTTTTTATGGGTCAGTCCCACCATCTCCAGGAGCTTTGCCGCCTTCTCCCGCTTATGCCGGGTACTGGAGAGGTTCATCGGCAGCATGATGTTCTCGATGGCTGTGAGATAAGGCAGCATATTGCGCCCGTTATTCTGCCATACGAAGCCCACCGTATCCCGTTTGTACCGTACGAGTTGTTTCTCACTCATGGTGAACAGATTCTTGCCGTCCACAAACAGCGACCCGGCACTGGGTCTGTCCAGTCCGCCAATCATATTGAGAAACGTGGATTTGCCGCTGCCGCTGTTGCCGATCAGCGCGATCAGCTCACCTGTCCGCACCGTCAGATCCAGCCCCTGCAGCGCCAGCACTTCCGTTTCCTTCGTCTTATAGATCTTGACCAGGCCGTCCGCCTGGACCATGACATCCTTATCCGGTGCCTCAGCCATCGATCCGCTCCCCGTTCTCCAGTGCAATGATCACATCCGCCGCACCCATGAGGCCCACATCATGGGTGGTCATCAGAATGGTGATGTTCTCCCGTCTGGTCATCTCCTTGAAGACCTCTGTCACCCTGGCCGCCATCGCACTGTCCAGCTCCGCCGTCGGTTCATCCGCAAAGATGATGCTGGGCCTGTGGGCCAGTGCTCTGGCGATGGCCACGCGCTGTTGTTCACCGCCGGACATCTCCGCACTCATATGGTTCATTCGATTGCCCAGCCCAACCAGCTTCAGGCACTCCTCCACCCGCTGTCTGGACTTTCCATCGATCCGGAGTCCTGCCATCCGCATGGAGAACTCCACGTTCTGAAATGCATTCAGTGACGGAATCAGCGATACGGACTGAAATACGAAGCCCATCCGTCTGCGCCTCAGATCCTCCCGCTTGCGCTCCGACAGTGATTTCAAATCCGTTCCATCGATGTACACGGCCCCTTCCGTCGGATCATCCAGCGAGTTCATGATATTCATCAGTGTTGTCTTGCCGGAGCCGGACCGTCCACGCAGGATGGCAAAGCATCCCTCAGGGATCTCCGCATCGATGCCCTTCAATGCCCAGAATCTGCCGGCCGGTGTATCAAAGGCGCGCTTGACGCCCTCTGCTTTGAGCAAAACCTTACTCATCTTTATTCCTCTCCAAGCTTCAGCGCCTTGGTCACATTCATATGGAACAGCAGGAAGATCAGTACAGCGATGCTGATACACATCACCGCAGCGATGATACCATAGAGCCTGTACAGATCTGAAGCCCTAGTGATGAGCTGCATGGGCAGCACCTGTTCCGAGGTGGCATAGGAGGCCTGCAGCATCGGTACAAACATGGCACTGACGAGCTGCCCGATGCCGATTCCTGCCAGAATGGAGAACACGCCGCAGAATATCTGCTCATAGATGAGCATCCGGACCAGTTCTCCCTTATGGAAGCCGCAGGCACGCAGCACGCCGAAGATCAGCTCCCGCTCCTTGATGGACATCACCCAGTAGATCAGGTAGCCGACGGCACACAGCAGGATTGTGACGACGAAGCCCATGGTCAGCACACCGTTGGTGCCCTGCAGCAGCGGATCAGTCATGGTATCCTCCAGATCGGCAGCGCGGTTCACATAGCGCACGATCTTCATATCATGGTCATCAATGAAACGGTAGATATCATCCGCATCGGCATCCTCTGACATCTTCAGCCAGATCTCATAGGGCTTGACGCCCAGTTTTTTCTTCAGATAGGAATAATGCGACACGATCAGGTAATTGTCCTGAGTGATGGCCGTCCCATCCGGCTGAATCAGCGTCACCGTCGGTGAATAACCCGGAAAGTACTCGATGAAATCAATAATCTCTCCCGTCATCTGCTTACCGTCTGATGTGTAATAGCTCACATCATCTCCTATGCTGTACCCCAGCGCCTTCTCAAAATTCCGTGACAGAAGCACACCCTCCTGCACCTGCGCCAGCTCGTTTAAGTATTCCCGGTATTTCTTCTCAGTCAGCCCCTCGGGGAGGTTTGTGATCTCACCGAACTCTTTGGT
>JAFSYF010000017.1 GCA_017443695.1 Butyrivibrio sp. | reverse complement strand
GGTGTCGGTCATGCGATTTATTCCAGATCCGATCCGCGGGCACTGATATTGAAGGAGTATACGAAGCAACTGGCGATGGCCAAGGGCATGGAGAAGGAGCTGGCGCTGTATGAGATGGTGGAGCGGCTGGCACCCCAGGTCATCTCCGCAGAGCGCCGGATGTACAAAGGTGTCTGCATCAATGTGGACTTCTATTCCGGCTTCGTTTATCAGATGCTGGGGCTGCCGGAGGAGCTGTTTACGCCGATTTTCGCCATGGCCAGGATCGCAGGGTGGAGCGCACACCGGATGGAGGAGCTGGCCGGCAATTCCAAGATCATCCGTCCGGCCTATAAGGCCATCGGACCGATGATGGAATACATCCCGATGAAGGAACGCAAAAAGACCAGAATGACGACAGCACCATATACGGTCTGAATCATCACTGGTTCTGAACAGAGACAAAAAAGGGAGGCATTGATGGAAAATCAGGTAATCAGGGAACGTTTGTCAGCGCTGCGCACGCAGATGAAGAGTGCCGGAATCGATTATTACATGATTCCGTCGGGTGATTTCCATAATTCGGAGTATGCGGCGGAATATTTTCATACCAGGGCCTGGTTTTCCGGCTTTACCGGATCCAGCGGGACGCTCGTTCTGTCCCAAAACTGGGCCGGCCTCTGGACGGACGGCAGATATTTCATTCAGGCAGAGCGGCAGCTGGAGGGTACGGGCATCGACCTCTTCCGGATGCGGGAGAAGGATGTGCCGACCATCAAGGCATATCTGGCAGAGCATATGTCGGAGCGCCAGGTGCTGGGCTTTGACGGTCGTGTCGTCTCAACCCAGTTCGGAGAAGAACTGAAGGAAGCGCTGTCCAGGAAGGAGATCAAGCTTCGCTATGATCAGGATCTGGCAGGCAAGGTCTGGACAGACAGACCGGCGCTTCCCTGTCATCCGATCTATGTCCTGGATGACGCGCTCTGTGGCAAGAGCTTTGCGGAGAAGCTGTCGGATATCCGTAAGGTGATGGCGGAGAGTAAGGCGCGGGCACATCTTCTGTGCAAACTGGATGATATCGCCTGGCTTACAAATCTGCGTGGCAATGATGTGGAGTGCAATCCTGTCTTCCTGAGTTATCTGTTCATCACGGAGAAGAATTGCTATCTGTTCGTCCAGTTCGATGAGTTGACGGATGAGGTGCGTCATTATGCGCAGGAGAGTGGCATTACGCTGGTGGAGTACAGCAGGATTCTGTCCTGGATCGACGAGTTCAGCTTCGATGGCGCGACGCTGGTGGACAAGAATAACATCAACTATGCCGTCTATCGTACACTTAAGGCCTCCGCGCAGGAGAACAGCGCCGGCGTCAGGGAGGACAGGAATCCGACAGAGCTGATGAAGGCGGTGAAGAATGAGACAGAGCTGAAGAACATCCGTGAGGTCTATTTGAAAGATAGTGCGGCGCTGACGCGCTTCATCTGCTGGATGAAGACGAACGCCGGCAAAGAGGACATGGATGAGTATGGTGTCCAGAAGCGCCTGGATGGCATGCGGGCGGCGCTGCCGGGATTCATTGAGCTCTCCTTTACAACCATCAGTGCATATGGTCCCAACGCGGCCATGATGCATTACAGCGCCTCACCGGAGACATCCGCACCGATACGTGCGGAGGGCTTCTATCTGGTGGATTCCGGCGGGACCTACTATGGCGGGACCACAGATGTGACCAGAACCATCGCCATGGGGCCGCTCACACAGGAGCAGAAGAAGGACTATACGCTGACAGCAATCGCCATGCTCCATCTGGCGGATACTGTATTCATCAAGGGTTGTACCGGACGGAATGTCGATATTATGGCACGTGAGCCCATGTGGAGGAATCATATGGACTATAAGTGCGGGACGGGACATGGCATCGGTTATATGCTGAATGTCCATGAGGGACCGCATAATATCAGCTACCACAAGGCGGAGACTGCCGCGCAGGCAGCCCGGGAGACAGCACTCATGCCGGGCATGATCGTATCGGATGAGCCGGGGGTCTATAAGGCGGGGCAGTACGGGATCCGGATTGAGAATATCCTGGAGGTGATGGAGGATATCGAGACAGCGGACGGGATATTCTATAAATTCGGGCATCTGACCTATGTACCGCTGGATCCGGATGCAATGGATGTGACATGGATGACGCCTTCGGACATCGAGGCTTATAACGCCTATCAGTCGGAGGTCTGCAAACGCCTGACACCTCTTATGCAGAATGATGAGGAACGTGCCTGGCTTGCATCACAGACGAGAGCACTGTGATTTGTGACTGAATGATCATTTGACTTGAATAAAGGCCTCCGCAGCATGATGCAGCGGAGGCCTTTTCTGAATCATGATATTTTTATCTCTTTGTGACCTTGGTGATGTGGGGGTTCGGCCCCTCATACCAGTACAGGAAGCCTTCGGCATCGATGGTGTCTCCGACCTGCAGTCCTTCGACAGCCTTGTATACCTCGGAATCCTTGTCGCAGAGATAGGACTCTACGGTGAGTGTGTAGGTCCCGCTGCCTACCGTGACATCGAAGTAGAGGTCACTGCCAGGTTCACCGGAACCGTCCCAGTTATACAGGAACGCCTTACCGTCCCCTTTGTCTGCGACGGTTAAGCCCTTGAAGGAAACCAGCTGATTCTGGTGCTTGATCAGATCATCGGTACCCAGCAGATCGGTTGCTTCCAGTGCCTTGGCGGTGTACTTTCCTTCCTCGATCTCGATGGATGCGCCCTCCGCAACCTCAAATTCTCCGGACCATTCTGTTTTGTAGCCGGTCACTTTGATCTTTGTGCCGGGAGTCAGCTTATCGTAGAGATCCTTCGGGCAGACTGCGTTGTAGATGAAATAGGCGCCATCGGGATCCTGGGTATAGAGCGTCGCCTGGTTCTCCCACCAGCTCTGCTTGGCCTGTACATAGGTCTCGATGACGACCGGTGCATCAACGGCAGCGGCATCGTACTCGGCATAGGTCATGACGCCTTCGCTCTTCTTTGCGGCATCGGCAGAGCCGCCTCCGGCGCCACCACAGGCGGTCAGTGTGAACATCAGCCCGGCGGCAATGATTGCAGTGAACTTCTTCATAACAGAATCCTCCATTGATTCCATAAAATTGGTAAAACACCGAAATGCATCATAATACATGAAAATCGGGGCGTCAAGTTTTATTATGAGGAAGAAGCTTCTCGCGGAGGAAAAAGATCAGAATACAGAGCCAGATCAGGCCCAGTGTGATCAACAGTCCGGCGCTCACGGCCGGCAGCGGCGTATCCGTTCCGGCTGCATCGGATAGTGTGACACCGGACAGGGAATCCAGGCGGTACAGAGACTGAACCTCTGAAAACAGCTTCGACCAGTAGGCATCGTCGATGACGGCACCGCGACGGACCGACTTGGCCGTATTCTCAATCAGGGTTCCGGCTGCGTTACGGACAGAAGCAGAGCCGTTGAAAACCGGTGTGACGAAGGTGTCCTGCGTATGTGCGAGCAGCAGATCCGTGGCATCCAGTTTTGTCTGATAATGAAGCGTGAGATCCTCACCGGCACTGTCCAGATAATCTGTATAGACCGGATTGCTGCGGGCCCTGGTGGTGACGGGCACATAGCCCTCCGTCTGCGCGTAGCCGATCTGAATGTCATCGGTCAGCAGGAACTGCAGGAACAGCCATGAGGCCAGTACCTCCTGGGGATCTGGCTTATCAAACAGACATAGGGAGGGCCCCTGGGATATCATCACGGGATGATCGGGATCCAGCTGTGGGATCGGCCGTACCCCCAGTGTGAAGGGGACGATTCTGTCCGGACTGATGTCCACGTGAGGTGCCTGATGGCCCATCCAGGCGGCGCCGGCTGTTGAATCCACAGCAAAGATACACTGGCCGGCATTCAGGAAGTTGCCGGGGTAGCCGGAGATTTTGAAGGTGGAAAAGGCGCCGCTTGCCGTATGTATGGCGATTTCAGACAGAAAGTCTCTGGTCTGTTCATTGAACAGCAGAACCTCCCCTTCGCTGGTGGAATAGGGGGCACCAGCCTGACGAAGGTACTGGATCAGCATGTTGTCGGTGGATTTATAGATAAAGGGCAGCAGTACCTGCTGTTTGTTCAGACTGAATATGCCGTCAGCCCCCCTGGTTGCAGCAGCGGCCTCTGAAACCTCCCAGACAAAATCCCAGGTCAGGATATCGGGCAGCGTATAGCCCAGCGCCTCCACCAGATCACGGTTTACATAGCAGCATTCGGTGGAACGCATATAGGGGAGCGCGATGAGCTCGCCCTTAATCCGGCATTCTTCCAGAAATGACGGGTCGATCTCGTCCAGTGTCGGCGCGTCGAAGCGGAGTGCTGCGCCACCCAGGCCATACTCCGGGTCGGCAGCGAGTTCCGTCATGGGAACGATGGCGCCGGTACCGGTCATATAGGTGGCGATATGATCCGGATAGCTGATACAGATATTTGGCGTTGTTCCGGTCTGGAGATTGGTGATGACATCATCGTAGATGCGGCCGTAATCCGTATACAGACGCATCTGGATATGGATATTCGGGTAAAGCGCTTCGAAATCCCGGATGGCCTTATCATAAACGGCGGTCTGATCCTTATTTGTGTCGTTTTTGGCCCAGAAAACGAGATTGTAGGTGCCGACATCCGGGTCAAAGTTTTCCGGCATGCAGAAATCTTCCGGCGCACGTCTGCCATGGCAGCCTGTCAGAAGAAGGGAAACAGCCAGCAAACCTGTGAGCAGCCATCGGCCATACCGTTTCTTCATCCCTTGAGACCTCCCCTGGCGACACCCTCCATGATCCTGTCCCGGAAGACCAGGAACAGGATGATCAGCGGCAGCGAGACAACCACCAGTGCAGCCATCATGGCGGGGATGTTTTCGCGGCCGAAGCCGTTCTCCCGGAGCTCCTGGATGCCGTTGGAGACAAGATAGTACCTGGGATCATCAGTGATCAGCCGGGGCCAGATGTAGGCGTTCCAGCACTCGATGATCTTGAGGATGGTGATGGTCATCAGTGTCGGACGGCACATGGGGCACAGCACGCGCAGCAGATATTTCAGATCGGAGGTGCCATCCACCTTGGCGGCGTAGTAGAGACTGTCCGGGATCTGTTCAAAGTTCTCCTTCAGCAGATAGATATAGAAAACAGAGGCCACGGAGGGCAGAATCAGCCCGGGAAAGCTGTTGCGCAGCCCCAGATCCGTGAGGGTGACGAAAGTGGTGATGACGACCAGCTCGGCGGGGATCATCATCAGGGACAGCAGCAACAGAAACAGCAGATCGCTGCCAGGGAAACGAAGTCTTGCAAAGGCAAAGGCGGCCAGCACGGAGATGATCATCATCAGTGCAGTTGTACATAATGTGAAGAAAAGTGTGTTCCAGAGGTATTTCAGCAGTGGAACCCCTTGAAATGCCTCGCGATAATTGTCAAGCGTCGGATCCGTCATAATAAAGCGCGGAATAAACTCCGCGTTGTATGCTCCGTAGCTCTTAAAGGAGGTCAGCAGCATCCAGTAGAATGGAAAGAGCACCAGCAGCGCCCAGACGATCAGCAGGATCCAGGTGAGAACGGACACAAGTTTCTTCATCTGACCGAACCTCCCGTATGATAGGAGAGCCGTTTGCTGATCAGCAGATTGATGACGGTGATGGTCAGAATGATAAGGAAAAGCAGAATCGCCGCGGCGGAGGCGTAGGACGGGTAACCGCCGCTGTCGCCATAGAGCATGTCATAGACATAACCCACCAGTGTATTCATTCCCGCGTTGTTGAGCGAGGTGCCGAAGATAGCGACAGCGTCACTGTACGCTTTGAAAGCGCCGATGAATCCGGTGATGATCAGGTAGAACAGCATCGGAGAGATCATCGGCAGTGTGATCCGCCAGAAGATCCTGGCCCGGGAGGTGCCGTCGATACGGGCGGCATTGTAGAGCTGTTTATCCACGCTGGCCAGGGCAGTGGTGAGAATCAGGATTTTAAATGGTAACACCACCCAGATGGTGTAGAAGCACAGCACAAACATCTTCGCCGCATAGGGGCCATCGATGAAATCCACCGGTCCAAGTCCGACAACGGACAGCAGGGCATTCATCAGCCCGTCGGAATAGGGGGTTCTGCCAAAGATGACAAGGAAGACCATGCCCACGGCCAGGGTATTGGTGACGTAGGGCAGGAAGAAAATCGTACGGAAAAGCCCCTGAAGTGTCGGGAGCGAGGAGAGCGCCACCGAGATCAACAGTGCAAAGCCCGTGGACAGTGGCACGGTGATGGCTACCAGACAGAGGGTGTTGCGCAGCGCCTGGATAAAGTAGGGATCCCGCAGGACATACCGGTAGTTGTGCAGTCCGATGCCATGGTAGACCTGAGAGGCGAAGTTGAAGCCCTCCTCAAAGGAATAGATGAACACATCTGCCAGCGGGTAGACCAGGAAAACAGCCAGAAACAGGAGGGCAGGCAGAAGATACAGGATGGCCCGGTAGTTTTTCTGTTCCATCATCGTATTATGCCCTCAACGAAGGGTGGACAGCTCAGCGTAGAGCCGTTCGCCGGTGTCCGGATCAAAGAGGAGTACCTTTTCTGGCTTCAGGCGGAAATGAACATCTGACACGCCGGCATCCGGGCGTGTTCCAGCATCGATGATGGCGCGCATCCGTCCGCTTTCATTCACCATGGCCGGATGCGTACAGACACAGCTGACATCCCTCCCCATGACTTCAACTGCCTGCAGGGAACAGGAAAAGGGAACCGACGGATCCACAATAAAGCCTTCGGGCCGGATGGCAACGGTGATCTGTCGTATTTCGTCCGTATCGGTAGCCAGGACGGGAACACCGCCCATCAGAAGGCGTCTGCCCTGCAGGGTGCCATGGAAGACATTGATGGGTGGGGTGCCAAGGAACTGCGCAACAAAGAGATTGGCAGGATCATCGTAGATGGTCTGGGGCGCGCCGATCTGCTGAACGCGTCCGTCGCGCATGACAACAATCCGGTCGGAGATGCTCATGGCCTCCTCCTGATCGTGGGTGACAAAGATGGTGGTGATACCGGTTTCAAGCTGTATTCGGCGGATTTCCTCCCTGGTCTGCAACCGGAGCCTGGCATCCAGATTGGAGAGCGGTTCATCCAGCAGGAGGATCCGGGGGAGCTTGACCAGAGCGCGGGCGATGGCAACACGCTGCTGCTGTCCGCCGGAGAGCTCCGAGGGGTGCCTGTCCATGAGGGCACCGATCTGGACCAGCCTGGCTGCTTCCTCGGCCTTGGCACGCATCTGTTCCCGTGTGAGGCGGTCTTTTCCCTTCAGATTCTGAAGGGGAAAGATGATATTTTGATAAACCGTCAGATGGGGGTAGAGCGCGTAATTCTGGAAGACCATACCGACACCGCGCTTCTCGACAGGGATGGCCGTCACATTCTCTTCGCCAAAGAAAATCTCTCCTTCGGTAGGGGTGAGCAGACCACAGATCAGATTCAGGGCGGTGGATTTGCCGCAGCCGGAGGGACCCAGGAGTCCCACCAGTTCACCATCCGAAATGGTGAAGTCAAAGTCATCCACTGCGATGACTTCTTTGGCAGAAGAGCCGCGCCTTGCGGGAAAGCGTTTCGTCAGATGTCTGAAAGTAACGTCCATGGGGCTATTGTAGCACGTGCCGGAAGAACTTGACAAGAATGGAGTTCAACACTGGCCATGGTTATGGTATAGATAAAGAATCAGCTTTGTGGTTCTTGGTTATTTCGAATCAGTATGGATCACCGCAGCCTGTCTGGTGTTAATGCCCGTGTCCGGATGTTCACAGAATCATACCGGAGGGGAAACTGCGCCCGCAGCCGGACGCGCCGATACAGGCAGTTCAACGCTGGCTGTGGGGATGTATGCGTATGCAGGGCCGGTGATTTACGGATTCAAGGAACCGGCCTCGGGGAAAGTAATTTTTCTTGACAATGGCCAAATAGTTGGTTAAACTGTTTTCGTTAATCGTTTTACATAGCATCGGTAACCAAGGGAACGTTATGTTGATGTTGTCCAGAAAAACAATCTGTCATGTGGCTGCAGCGGCACTTCTGTTCATCAGCGGCTGCGGTGCGGCTGGACAGGAGCAGACTGCCGCAGCGCCGGAACAGACACCGGTTGAGTCGCAGGAGACTTCTGCGAAGGCATCGACGGAAGCTCCTGTGGTGGAGACTGCAGCTGTGGAGGAAGCGTCAGCTGCGGTGTCATCGGAGGATGAGACTTCTGTGGTATCGGAAAACGAAACATCCGTGTCATCAGAGGCATCAACGGAAGCGGAAGGGACTTCAGAACCGGAGGCTACCCTGGAAAAGGCGGCATCTGATGCGACAGAGGAGGGCGGTATCGTGATCCCGGAGCTGACGGTACAGATGAGAAATCTTCCGGCAACAGAAGGACTGCAGTTCGTCCGCGATCTTCGTATCGGTTGGAATCTTGGCAACACGCTGGATGCTCATGGCGACTGGTACAAGGGGGACGAGCTGGGAACTGAAACCATCTGGCAGCCGGATCTTACGACGCGCGCGTTGTTCCACGAGATGAAGGAAGCTGGGTTCTCCACGATACGTGTGCCGGTGACCTGGCATGGACATTTTACGGATGAAGACTACACGATCTCTGAGGCCTGGATGAATCGTGTGGATGAGGTGGTGCACTATGGCCTGGACGAGGGTCTGTATGTCATCATCAACATTCATCATGATAATGATCCGGAATCCGGTTGTCTGTATCCGGATGAGGCACATCGCGCACAATCCATCCATTATGTGGAGCGGATCTGGACACAGGTGGCGGAGAGGTTCGCCGATTGTGACGAGCACCTGATTTTTGAGGCAATGAATGAGCCCCGGCTGGTGGGGACTTCGGTGGAGTGGAATCTGGACACCAAACAGGCCTCGTGCCGGGAGGCCGTAGATGTGATTAATGCGCTGAATCAGCGCTTTGTAGATGTGGTTCGCGCCAGTGGCGGAAACAATGCGACACGCTGGCTCACCTGCCCTGGTTATGCGGCTTCCGTGAATGGAGTGATCTGTGATGAGTTCAAACTGCCAGATGATCCTGCCGGTCGGGTGATTCTGGAGGTGCATGCCTATACCCCCTATGCTTTTGCGCTGGATCAGAATGGAACGGATCATATCGATATCCGGTCAAAGGAGGATATGGCTGATCTGACCTGGACGCTGGACACATTGTATAACCGGTTCACCTCCAAGGGAATTCCAGTGCTGATCGATGAGTTCGGCGCGCTGATCAAGGGGGATAACCTGCAGGATCGTGTGGATTTTACGGCATACTATATCGCCAGGGCGAGAGCACGGGGAATCAGCTGCTGCTGGTGGGACAACAACGCCTTTGACGGTGACGGAGAGAAATTCGGTCTGATTCATCGAAATGACTGTACCTGGGTATTCCCGGAGATTAGAGATGCCCTGATGCGGTATGCGGATGCGTGAATTATTACGAAAAAATTGGTAAACAATATTGCAATCTGACATACTTTTTTATATAATGTGATTTATACTGTTGTGATTGTGGTCAACTGTTTGACACCTCAGGTCATATTTGGAGGACATAATGCACAAAACTGCAGGTAAAGTAGCTATTGTTGTTGGTGTTGTCGCAGCATTCGTTCTGTTATGCGTGCTGCTGTCCATGCGGAAGGTGGAAACCTTCGAAGACAAATATGCAGGCGTGGATCTGACCACAGAGGTAGCCGGCATGGAGCGGGTTGGTACCTATAACGGATACCTTGCAGCCCATGGCGGAACCGAAGCCTCTGCTGATTCCGTTTCGGTGGAGGTGGATCTCTCTGCCGGCACGGCAGACGGGGATGTATACCGGGAGGGTGATGCGCTTTATACCGGGACAGGTTCAACGGTGACCTGGAATGTGGATATCCCCCAGGCCGGCTTCTATCAGCTTTATATGGATTTCATGATCCCCGAGTCCCGCGGCGTACCTGCGGAGCGAACCGTCATGGTGAATGGGGAAATCCCTTTTGAGGATGCGCGAAATATCGGCTTCACCAGAATCTGGACCAATGGTGGCCCGGTTCGTGTCGACAACCAGAAGAACCAGATCCGTCCGACACAGGTGGAGGTGTTTGACTGGCAGCAGATGTATTTCCGTGATGACAGAGGATACGTGACGGATCCATATCTGTTCTGGTTTGAGCAGGGCAACAATACGCTGAGTCTTGTGGCGGACAATGAGCCGATACAGATCCGGAGCCTTCGTATTGTGAGTCCGGTTTCAGAACGTACCTATGAGGAATACCGTGCAGCGCTTCCGTCCAGCAGTGATGGCGGACGTGATTTCGTACTTACCGTGCAGGGTGAGGATTCTACCCTGCGATCAGAGTCTTCACTTTATGCAAAATATGATCGTTCTTCTCCGACCACACAGCCCAACAGCGTGACCAATACCGTCCTGAATTATGTAGGCGGCGAGGCATGGCGCAGCAATGGCCAGTGGATCGAATGGGATGTGGAGGTTCCGGCGGACGGTTTCTATCATTTGATGATCAAGGGCCGTCAGAATTACTCCCGCGGCAGTGTCAGCAACCGGAAGGTGCTGATCGATGGTGAAGTGCCCTTTGCCGAGCTGGAGGAGATCTCCTTTGATTTTGAGAATGACTGGCAGTATAAGGATCTGGCTGCGGCCGACGGAACGCCTTATGATATCTACCTGACACAGGGGAAACATACGGTACGTATGGAGGCTACGCTCGGCGGGGTAGGACCGATTCTGAAGGATCTGGAGGATTCCACCTTCCGTCTGAATCAGATCTACCGCCGGATTCTGGTATATACCGGTGCTAATCCCGATCAGTACCGTGATTACCGGATCAATACCACATATCCGGAGATCATGGAAGCAATGGAACTGGAGTCCAAGCGTTTGTACAAGATTGTGGATGATATGGTGGCCTACAGCGGTCAGAAGGCGGATGGTATTGCAACAGCCCAGACGGTGGCTCAGCAGTTGGAGCGTTTCTGCCGCAAGCCGCAGAATATCACAACGGAGTTTGTGACATTCAAGGATAATATCACCTCCCTGGGTACTGCCTCCCTGAACATGAGTGAGACCAAGCTGGATGTGGACTATCTGGTGGTGATGGGTGCTGATTCGGATGTAAAGCGCACCAAGGCCAATTTCTTCAGCAGTCTTGGCCATGAGATCAAGAGTTTTGCAGCATCTTTCTATGTCGATTATAATTCGGTCGGTGATGTGTACACGGATGACGACCAGGTTGTCAAGGTATGGGTACTGACCGGCCGTGATCAGGGCACGATTTTGAAGACCATGGTGGATGACAGCTTTGTTCCGGATACCGGTGTCAAGGTTAATGTGGAAATCGTAGATCCCGGTGCCGTGTTGAATGCTGTCATGGCAGGACGCGGACCGAATGTCATCCTTTCCATCGGCGCGGATCAGCCGGTTAACTTCGCTCTGCGTAACGCCGTGGAGGATCTGACACAGTTCCCGGACTGCATGGAGGTGCTTTCCCATTACTCGGAGAGTTCCTATGAGCAGTACAGGCTGGGTGATCATATCTATGCGATTCCGGAGACACAGACCTTCAACGTGATGTTCTACCGGAAGGATGTGCTGGAGGAACTGGGACTTGAAGTACCCCAGACCTGGCAGGAGCTGATTGAGATGTTCCCGACCATCCAGGGAAACAACCTCTCTGTGGGCATTCCTACAGCAGCCGGCAGCAGCGCTGCTGCAGCGTCATCTACGTCGATCATGAGCAATACACCGGATCTGTCCCTGTACTTCTCGCTGCTGTTCCAGTATGGTGGGGATATGTACAATGAAGCGGGTACGAAGACGACGGTGGATACCGAGGCGGGGATCCGTGCCTTCGATGATTATGTCCGTTACTTCAATGACTATGGTATCCCGACGGTGTATGATTTTGTCAGCCGGTTCCGTTCAGGTGAGATGCCCATTGGTATTACGGCGTATTCCACCTACAACACGCTGATGGTTTCTGCCCCTGAGATACGTGGTCTGTGGGATTTCACAGTGATTCCCGGAACAGAGTATACCAATGCGGACGGAACCACCCGTATTGACCGTTCTGACTTCATCACGGGATCGGCGACGGTCATGATCGCTACCGACGATCAGCAGCTGAAGCAGAACTCCTGGGAGTTCATGAAGTGGTGGGCCACACCGGATACGCAGGTGCGATTCGGCCGTGAGATCGAAGCGTTGCTGGGCGCCAGTGCACGATATGCCACGGCGAACAGGGATGCGTTCTCCAATCTGTCCTGGAGTATGGATGATATCGCCGTACTCAATGCACAGTGGGATGAGACCAGAGGCATCAGAGAGGTACCTGGTGGATATTTCACCGGTCGCCACATCTCCAACGCGATCCGTAAGGTGCTCACGGACAAGGACGACAGCCGGGAGACGATTATCGACTATTCCATCAAGATTGATGAAGAGATCACCAAGAAACGTAAAGAGTTCGGTATGGAGGTTGGCGGCTGATGAGCGAATATGTCAGAAAATACTTTATTCTGAAGAAGCACAACCTGCAGGTGGCCTGGAAGAAAGCTAAGGTCAGGAAGATGTGTTACCTCTTCCTGGCGCCCTATGCCATCCTGTTTGCGATGTTCTATATCTATCCGGTTGTTGCGTCGATCTACTACAGCTTTACTTACTATAACATTCTGGAACCGCCGCGCTTCATCGGCCTGCAGAACTATATCAGTCTGATCCTTCAGGATGATATCTTCCTGGTGGGTGTGAAGAATACACTGATGATCGCCATCATCACAGGACCGTTGGGGTATATCCTTTCCTTCCTTTTTGCCTGGCTGATTAACGAATTGCCCAGGATGGTTCGATCCGTCGCGGTGGTTGTGTTCTATGCACCGTCCATCGCCGGCAACTGCTACGTGATCTTCTCTGTGTTCTTCCGGGGTGATGCCTACGGTTATGTGAATGCGGCGCTGATCAACATGGGTATCATTGACAGTCCGATCCTCTGGCTGATCAATCCTGCCTATATGTTGCCGATCTGTATGGTGGTTATCCTGTGGATGAGTCTGGGCACCGGATTCCTGTCTTTTGTCGCCGGTCTCCAGTGTGTTGACAAGAGTCAGTTCGAAGCAGGATACATGGACGGGATCAAGAACCGTTGGCAGGAGCTGTGGTATATCACACTGCCGAATATGAAGCCCATGCTGATGTTCGGTGCGGTTATGTCTATCACCCAGGCATTTGGTGTCTGTGATGTGACCATGGCGCTGTGCGGCTACCCCAGTACCGACTATGCGGCACGAACCATCGTGACGCACCTGTTCGACTACGGTTTCTCGCGATTTGAGATGGGATATGCCTGCGCGATTGCGACGATTCTGTTCCTGATGATGATCCTGTGCAATAAGGCAATCCAGAGTCTGTTACGAAGGGTGGGAACCTGATATGGCGAAGAAGAGCAAGAAAGCAGTAGAGGAGAAGCCCTACCGCAAACCAATCATCAAGAAGAGGAAGCCGAACCGCTCCATCTGGGGGGATTTCTTCCTGTACCTCTTTTTGGTGCTGGTGGCGATGGTCATGGTTTTCCCCATCGTTTATGCAATTTCCAGTGCGTTGAAGCCGTTGGATGAGCTGTTCAAATTCCCGCCGCGGATCTTTGCGCAGCATCCGACACTGGACAACTTCTCGGATCTGTTTGTGACCATGGGGAAGAGCTGGGTGACATTCTCCCGGTATCTGTTTAATACTGTGTTCATTACGTTTGTCGGCACGGCAGGGCATCTGATCATCGCTTCCATGGGTGCTTTCGTACTGGCCAAGTACGATTTCCCGGGTAATGAGACCTTCTTCAAGGTAGTTACGGTGGCCATGATGTTCACGGGTTATGTCACGCAGATCCCGAACTATCTGTTACTGAACAAGTTGGGCTGGATTGACAGCTACTGGTCTATTATCATTCCGGCGTTTGCGTCACCCATGGGACTGTTCCTGATGAAGCAGTTTATGGAGGGTCTGCCGACCTCGCTGATTGAGGCCGCCAAGATAGATGGTGCGACCGAATGGCGGGTGTTCAGCCAGATCGTTATGCCCAATGTAAAACCTGCCTGGATGACACTGATCATTTTCTCGGTACAGGGTCTGTGGAATAACAAGGCTTCCACTTACATCTATTCAGAGGAGAAGAAGACACTGGTCTATGCGCTGCAGCAGATTCAGTCCGGCGGTATCGCCCGTACAGGACAGGGCGCGGCCGTTCTGGTGGTTGTTATGATCGTCCCGATCATCATCTTTGTGTTCTCCGAGAGTCAGATCCTGGAGACCATGGCGAGTTCGGGGTTGAAAGACTGATGAAGAGGGCAGGGCTTATGACAAAAAAGAGAATTCTGGCAGCTGTTGCAGCGAGTGCGGTCTGTCTGTTCACCACGGTTCTGATGCCCTCTGTGGCCTATGCCAAGGAGAATGACAGCTATACCTACAATATCGACTACTGGGGGGACGTACAGGATTCACCGGACTTCTACACGGTGAGCAGTGTGTTTACCTCCTCCGATCTGGGGCTGGATGTGAAGATGAAGAGTCCGGAGGGACTGTTCATGTATGGTGATCTGCTGTATGTCTGCGACACAGGCAACAACCGGATTCTTGAGCTGAAACGGGAATCCTCCGAGAAGCTGACACTGCAGCGTATCATCGACAGCTTCCAGGGTGCGGACAATAATACCTTCTCCGGCCCGACGGATGTGGCAATATCGGAGGAAGGGAACTTCTTCATCGCGGATAAGGGCAATGCCCGTGTACTGAAGCTGGACAAGGATCTGAACTATCTGATGGAGTTTAATAAGCCGGAGGATAACACGCTGGACAAGGATCTGACCTTCCAGCCCAGTAAATTGGCCATTGATACCGCAGAGCGTGTCTATTGTATTGCCAGCGGTATTAACAAGGGTATGATCAAGTATGAATCGGATGGCACCTTCTCCGGGTTTGTTGGCGCAACAAAGGTAACCTTTGATTTTGCTGATTATATCTGGAAGAAGTTTGCTACGCAGGCGCAGCGTGCGCAGATGGAATCCTTTGTGCCGACAGAGTATGACAACATCTATATGGACTATGAGGGTTTCGTCTATGCATGTACTGGTGCTGTCACCAGAGAGGATCTGAGGGCGGATAAGGCAGATGCGGTGCGTAAGATCAACCTGATGGGCAACGATATCCTGGTGCGCAACGGTGAATGGGGTGTCTATGGTGATATCCACATGGGTTCTGGCGGTGGTTATGAGGGACCGTCATATTTCTCCGACGTCACCGTGTTTGAAAATGACATTTATATCTGTCTGGATCGCAACCGCGGTAGACTCTTCGGCTATGACGATCAGGGACGTATGGTCTTTGCCTGCGGCAGCAACGGTAATATGGACGGCTATTTCCGCAGACCTGTGGCGATCGAGCATTACGGCTATGATGTTTATGTCCTGGACACACTGGATTGTGCCATTACGGGTTTTGTGCCCACAGAATTCGGTTCACTGGTCTATCAGGCCATGGATCAGTTTGATCAGGGAGACTATGAAGCCTCCGGTGCTTCCTGGCAGCGTGTGATGGATTTAAACGGCAACTATGATCTGGCCTATATCGGGATTGGACGTGCCCTGCTGCGTCAGGAGCGTTACAAGGAAGCCATGGAATACTTTGAAGTGAAGTATGATGATGAAAATTATTCCAAGGCTTTCAAGCAGTACCGGAAGGAATGGGTGGAGGATCATATTGGTATCATCGTGGCGGTGATTCTGGTACTGTTCCTGGTTCCGCTGGGAATCGGACGTATCAAGGCGATCCGACATGAGATCGATACAGCGGATATCTTCCGTTACGGGCAACAGTAAGCACACCTCAGACAAGGAGATGTCATGACAGAAGCACGTACAAGAAAATGGAACTGGGCCAAATACTGGGATTCCCTTCGGTTTGCGCTGTACTGTATGACGCATCCGCTGGATGGGTTCTGGGATCTGACACATGAAAAGCGCGGGACAATGGCGGCTGCCAATACGATCCTGATCGTAACGCTGATTGTGCGTATCATGAAGCTGAGGTATACGAGCTTCCTGTTTCTCACAGTATACTGGGAGGAGTTGAATATCTTTCTGTATCTGGCGAGTATCGTATTCCCGTTGGCGCTGTGGGTGGTTGGCAACTGGGGACTGACGACGCTGTTTGATGGCAAGGGGCGCCTGGGTCAGGTTTATATGGCAACCTGCTATGGAATGACCCCCTATCCGGTGATCCAGCTGCCACTGATGATCATCAGTAATTTTGTCACCATTGAGGAAGGGCAGTTCTACAGTGTGCTGAGCGTGATCTCCCTGATCTATTGTGCGCTGTTGATTATTGCGGCGATGGGGCAGATCCATGAATTTTCAGGTGGGAAGAACCTGCTGTTCACCGTAGCGACGCTGTTTGCCATGCTGGTGATGATTTTCATCCTGATGATCTTCTTCAGCATGATCTCCCAGGGCGTTATGTATTTTGTTTCCCTGGCACGTGAGTTTATGTTCCGAATATAGGCAGCCCGAGGAACTGATCGGAGTCGTTAGTATCGTTCATCATTGCAGGAGCGGATAATGAGAGAGAAGAAACCGGTAAACAAGGAATTACAGACCGAACGCAGAAATGAGATCGTAAAGACGCTGAAGAGCTTTATTGCGCCTGGCATTTTTGCGCTGATCATTTTCGGACTGATTTACTTCGTCATCCACTATCAGAACATCGAGGCGCCGGAGGAGATCATTCCGGTTCATTCCTATACGGGAGATGAGAAGCCGGTGGTGATGGAGAATGACCGTCTGATCTTCACCATGGATCCTGTGACGACACAGTTCACCGTTGAGGTCAAGGACACACATAAGATCTGGCGTTCCAATCCGGAGAATGCCATGAATGATGCCACGGCACTCTCAGAGGAGAAGAACAAGCTGATGTCACCGTTGCTGATGTCCTATGCGGTGGAGACCGGTCTGGAGACCTCCTTCAATACCTATGCCCAGAGCACCCAGAATGGGATTTACGAGATCACCCAGGGAGATAATT
>JAFSYF010000139.1 GCA_017443695.1 Butyrivibrio sp. | reverse complement strand
GGCGCCACGGAGCAGGCCGGTACCGTCGAGAAGGCCTCCGAGCAGATGGGCACCCTCTCCGAAGCGATCCAGACGGTGGCCTCCAATGCGGAGATGCTTGCAAATGCGGCATCCGATATGAACGACGCCAGCCAGTCCTCCGCGGATGCGTTGAAGCAGCTCTCCACCAATATGGATACCATGGGCCACTCCGTATCCGATATCTCTGAGGTCATGCAGGCAACCAACACTGCTGTGCAGAACGTGAATGACCGCGTCAACAGCATCACCTCCATCGCATCCCAGACGAACCTGCTGGCATTGAATGCCTCCATCGAGGCAGCCCGTGCTGGTGATGCCGGCAAGGGCTTCGCGGTCGTTGCGGATGAGATCGGCAAGCTGGCCACAGAATCCGCCACCACCGCACAGGAGATCCGCGTAGAGATGGCCAACCTGCTGAAGCAGGCCCAGGATGCCATCGAGAAGACCAGCGAGGTCTCCGATATCGGTACCAACGTCAATGATGTTCTGGTGAATACCGTCGACAAGATCAATACGCTGATCAGCGGCGTCGGTTCCACCGTGGACGGCGTCAGCACGATCTCCGGTCTGACTCAGGAATGCGATGCCTCCAAGATGGTCATCGTCGAGGCGATGTCCAACCTGGCCGCCATCTCTCAGGAGAATGCCGCTTCCACAGAAGAGACCTCGGCTTCCATGCAGGAGCTGAACGCAACCATCAACATGCTGACCGCTTCCGCCAGAAGCCTGAACGATGTGGCGGTTCAGCTGGACGAGGATCTGAAGTTCTTCAAGATCTGATCACCTGTCCTGTAATGTACAAGACCCCGGCAATCCTGCCGGGGTCTTTTTTCATCTTATTTCATATCCGTTCAGTCTATCAAACCGGGCATCACATGAACCGTCATGGTACGGTTCTCCAGATCAATGCCGCGGATGCATTCACGGATGGCCGGCAGCATGACATGCGCATCGGTATCCGTACACGCCATCTCATAGACGTCATTTGCGCCGGTTTCGATCACCTGTGTGATTGTCCCCAGTGTCCGGCCATCTGCCTCATCCACCACCGTCAGGCCAATGAGATCCGCTGCATAGTACTCTCCCTCCCGCAGCGGGATGGCATCCTCCCTGGCAACAGACAGCTCTTTCCCGCGCAGCCGTTCCACATCCTCCACGCGGTCCATGCCACGGAATTTGACCAGTGCCAGTTTTCCATTCATCCGTCCGCGCTCCACCTCCAGCTGTCGGACACCGCCATGCCCATCATCCAGAAACACGGACTTCAGCCGTCTGAAACGACCGGGATCCTCTGTTGTCGGAAACACACTGACCTCTCCCTGGAGTCCGTGGGGCTTGGTGATGATCCCGATCTGGAAACGCTCTGTTCTCTCCGTAGCCATTCAGATTCCTTCGCCGGTCCACCGGCGCATCCCTTTCTTCGTCTGTTTATCCGCCTCAATCTGCGCCGCCTCATACCGCGCATACAGATCGGGGCGTCTGCGTCTGGTCCTCTCCTCTGACTGCGCGCGCCGCCAGGCTTCCACCCGGGCATGATCCCCTGAGAGCAGGATCTCCGGCACCCGTCTGCCGTTCCAGACCTCCGGCCGGGAATACTGCGGATACTCCAGCAGATCCCCGTGGAAGCTCTCGATATCCGCGGAATCTCCATTGTGCAGCACACCGGGGATCAGACGCGCCACAGCGTCCACCAGCACCATGGCCGGCAGTTCACCACCAGTCAGCACATAATCCCCGATGGAGATCTCATCGGTTACGATCTCCTCGATCACGCGCTCATCCACGCCCTCATAGTGCCCGCAGAGCACCACCAGCGCTGGTTCCTGCGCGAGCTCATGGGCCAGCTCCTGTGTAAACGGGCGTCCCTGCGGTGTCATATAGATGGTCCGCGGGCGCTGAATCGCCTTTCCCTCCTGCTCCAGCGCCGTACACACAGCCCTGTAGCAGTCATAGATGGGCTGCGCCTGCATCAGCATCCCCGCACCGCCGCCATAGGTGTAATCATCCACCATCCCCTGGCGGTTCGTCGTGTATTCCCGGATCTGCCAGGTGGTCAGCCGGATGATGCCACGATCAAAGGCGCGACCCAGGATGCTGGTCCCGAGCCCCGCCTCTATCACCTCCGGAAATAATGTCATTACATGGAAGCTACTCAATCTCTGATATCTACATCCACCCGCAGATCATCCTTCGTGGACGCCGCCTTGACAACAGATCGTATCGCCTTGGCGATGCGGCCCTGTTTGCCGATGACCTTGCCCATATCTGAGGGAGCTACATGGAGGACAATGACCTCATTCCTGCCATTCTTTTCCTCGCTTACCTGTACCTCCTCCGGATGGTCGACGAGCGCTTTCGCGATCACCTCAACCAGTTCCTTCATCAGATCACTACTCCTCTCAACAACCGGATGTCCGCATCAATTATTTTACAACACCGGCACTCTTCAGGAGCTTATTCACCGCCTCTGTCGGCTGTGCGCCGTTCTTCAGCCACTTCTTCGCCAGTTCCTCATCCACCTTGATGGTGCTGGGATCGGTGTTCGGATCGTAGGTGCCGATTTCCTCGATAAAGCGTCCCTCTACGGGTGTGCGGCTGTCAGATACCACGATACGATAGAAGGGTACCTTCTTCTTACCAACTCTCTTCAGTCTCATTTTTACTGCCATTGTTTCATCCTCCCTTATGGATTGTATATTTGAATGATTGTATTACCTTATTCAGAGGCCTTTCATTCCGCCCAGGCCACCCAGGCCCCGCAGTGCGCCCAGTCCGCCGAAACCGCCCTTTCGTCTGCCGCCAAACATCCCCGGCATCTGCTTCATCATCTTCTGCGCCTGCTCGAACTGCTTAACGAAACGGTTCACATCCGCAATACTGTTCCCTGAGCCAGCTGCGATCCTGGCCTTACGCTTCGGATTCATGAGCTTCGGGTTCTCACGCTCAGCCGGTGTCATGGACAGCACAATGGCCTCGATCCGTGCCAGCTGCTGCTCATCCGGCAGATCCTCCTCCCCGATCTTCATCTGGCCAAAACCGGGAAGCATATTCATTACGCCCATGATACCGCCCATACCGCGGATCTGCTTCATGGACTCCAGATACATGTTGAAATCCAGCTTGCCCTTGCGGAGCTTGCCTACCATCGCGCGGTCCGCCTCCAGATCACGCTGGGCGTTGGCCTCCACTGCCTTGTCGATCAGTGTCAGCACATCTCCCATGCCCAGGATCCGGCTCGCCATACGATCCGGATAGAAGATATCCAGATCCGTCAGCTTCTCCCCCAGTCCGGCGTAATATATGGGCTTACCGGTGACTGCCTTGGCTGACAGCGCGGCACCGCCACGGGTATCTCCATCGAGCTTCGACAGAACGAGGCCATCAATACCGACCTTCTCATCAAACTGTGTGGCCACATTCACGGCATCCTGACCAGTCATGGCATCGACCACCAGGAAGCTGTAATGCACCTCCACCGTTTCCTTGATGTTCACCAGCTCCTGCATCAGCTTCTCATCGATCTGGAGACGACCGGCAGTATCCAGGATCACCACATTCTTGCTGCTCTGCTTCGCATAGGCAACGGCATGACGGGCGATCTCCACCACCGGTTCACCGGTGCCCATGGAGAAACACTCCACCTCTACCTTTTCCGCATTGACCTTCAACTGGTCAATAGCGGCCGGCCGGTAAACATCGCAGGCAACCAGCAGCGGGACTTTGCCCTCTTTCTTCAGACGCCCTGCCAGCTTCGCCGCTGTGGTCGTCTTACCGGAGCCCTGCAGGCCACACATCATGATGACCGTCACATCCATGCCGGGCCGCAGCTCGATCTCCACGGCCTTTCCGCCCATGAGCTTCGTCATCTCATCATCAACGATCTTGATGACTGTCTGCGCCGGATTCAGTCCGCCGATGACATCCTCACCGATAGCGCGCTCCTGCACGGTCTTGACGAAGTCCTTCACGACCTTGTAGCTGACGTCTGCCTCCAGAAGTGCCATACGCACCTCTTTCATCGCCAGCTTCACATCCTCCTCGGAGAGCCTGCCCTTGCCGCGCAGCCCCTTAAAGACGTTCTGTAATTTATCGCTCAGACTCTCGAATGCCATGTCTGCTATGATACGGTAAAATGATCAGGCTGTCAAGGATTTTTTCTTGACAGCCTGTGTTACAACTTCTGTTCAGCCTCGGGAGCATTCCCCGGGCGGCCTGCTCGCGCTGTCGCAAGCTCGCGAACCACCCGAGAGATGCTCCCGAGGCTCTTCTGAACTCACCCAACCTGTCACCTCAACGCCTCCTCCATACGGTCCGCCAACGCCAGCAGCGTCTCTGCATCATTTTCCTGCGTACACGCTGCAAAATTGCGCAGTTCCTGCAGAGCCGTGCGGATCTCATCATAGCGCCGTATCATATGGAGTTTGGCCTCATAGTCCTCCAGACTCTTCGTCGTGCGTTTCAACAGGTCATGAACTGCCTGTTTGCTGGTGCCACAGGTCTCTGCGATCTCCGTCAGCGACAGGTCCTCATAAACCTCCGCCTCATAGACCTCCCGCTGATGCGGGGTCAGCAGTTCTCCGTAGAAGTCATACAGCCTTCCGCGTTCCACGATCCTCTCCATCAGCGGGCTTCCTCCTGACCCACGCGGAGCACCCAGACCCCGTCGATACGACTGACACAGCCCTGGGCCGGATAAACCGGCATTGCCTGCACCTCCTGCCGTGCCTCCATGGTCTCCATCTCCTCCTGACCCCAGACCGTGATCCCCATGCCAAGAAAACGACGCAGCATAAAGCTGCGGATCGTCGGCAGGAAGAGATGCGCTTCCAGCGTCATGCCCTCGAAGTCCTCATAGATCTCTCCGCCCATGTTGAGCTGCTGTGTGGGCAGTGGTTCAGGGTCATATTGTCCGACGATCATCACCGGTTCCCCCGCCACATAACCCTCCGATTCCAGCCGTTCCATGATCCTCCCATAGAACTGCTCCATCCGGATCTGTGCCAAGTGACTCCGGTAGTAGGCGTTGTTCACCAGCCGGTAATCCGTGTAACCCCGGGCAATCAGCAGCAGTACCGTCGCCGTCAGGAATGCGGTCAGCGCCTGTCTGCGCACAGTGGCGGGACCTTTTCCCTCTGCACGCAGTGCGGATACCCGGATGCGTTCCAGAAACGCCACCAGCAGCAGATCAAATCCGATATAGGAAAATGTCATCACCGTCGATGCATGGCTAACCTCCGGCGCCATCACATAGGTGAGACCCATGGCACATGGCAGCAGCGCAAGCACGAACAGCAGCAGCAGGAGTCTCGTCCTGGATTGCACCATTCTGCGCTGCACAATCAGGATGATGAATAGAATGACCAGGCACAGGCTCAACATCCGCATCCACAGAATGGGTGCGCCCACATTGTAGCTCTCGGGCCGTGTTACGAAATACTGCAGGACACGATGCCAGGTCCGCAGCACGGAATGCATGCGGGAGATGAGTGTCGTGTCTCCGATACTGTCCAGTCCCTTGTAATCACTGAGTTCAATGGGCAGCAGCCGGAGGCTGAGCAGATAGCCCGCCATGGCCAGTCCCAGTACGAGAAGGGCACGCAGGCCCCTGATAATCACTTTCCTCGGTTCTTTCCCATCGATCAGTGCCATGGCAAACGCCAGCAGAAATACTGTCGCGCACAGGGCAAAATAGGCCTGATAGCATGCCATGGAAATGATCAGTAGACAGAAACCGGGTATCCAGCCAAACCGTCCGCCCCACTCCGTTATGGCCACCGTGGCCACGGACAGCAGGATGGCCACCGCAAAGGTCGGCGCCAGATACATATAATACATATTGCTGGCCACAGAGGGACCGGTCAGCATCAGGAACGGCACCAGCACAGCGGCGGTATCACTGTTCAGTCTCAGCAGATGCAGCAGGATACAGCAGGTGATCGTCAACAGCAGGATGGCCATCATGCCGTTGAGCGCCGGTGCGCTCCACTCGGAGAACAGCATATGCACCGGCATCTGCAGATATCGCCCCAGCACAGCACCGCCGCCCACGTCCGGCACACATACAATGTCATCCAGATTCGTAATCTTGTTGGTCAGCATCATCAGATGTGTCACCAGACCTGTCACCAGACCTGTCACCAGACAGATCCGGTCCCGCCGTTCCAGTTTTGATATCCAGACTTTCAGCATATCCATGTCAGCATCCACCCTCCACGCGTTCATAACTCCAGGCCGCCGTGACCGGCAGTGTCGCCAGTATCGGCAGCATATAACGCAGATAGGCATCAATCGGCGATACCGTACAGATCATAATGCTGACAAAACCGGGCAGACAGGGGACCAATGCCCTGACGAGGCTGCACAGTGTACCGCCTTTTCTGCCGGCGTGGAACAATGCCACGGCACAGCACAGGAAAAGCCAGGTCTGGAAACCACAGCTGTACAGCATGCCCACAAACGGTATCTGCCGGAGATTCTCCGTCCAGCGTTCTATCCGCTCCCGCAGATCTGACCACGTCTCCACCTCCGGCAGCTCGTAGTAGCCGAAGATCTCTGCCGTCCGGTACCAGCCCAGTCCCTCCTTCACTTCCTTTCTGTCCGGATAGAAATAACCGTAGCAGCCGTTCAGCCATGCCTGCAGATAGGTGGCCGGGTGCTTCAGACCCTGTGCCAGCCATACACGCTGATAGTCCTTCTCCCTGCCCGTGAAGGTATAGATATCGAAGCCTCTTTCCGACTCATGCCATCGGAGAGCTTCTTTGGCCAGATCTCCGTTCTCAGGATCATACAGCTCGGCCAGACGGTCATACTCCAGGATCTCATCCAGTACTGCCCGTTCCTCCTGGGTCACATCCGCCGCATGATACAGTGCGTAACGTGCCGTTTGCTGGAGCTGCGCTGTATAGCGATCGATATGGACATTGTCCGTATCCACCAGCCTGGGCCAGAGACCGCGGTCGATGCCGAAGAAGATCGCCGGCACCAGCACGCAGGTGCCGCACAGCAAGATCCTTTCCTTGCGGGGAACGACCAGAATTGCCAGGGGGAGCGATAGTACCACCTCATAGATTCCGTTGTTGCGGATCAGACACAGGAACACCGCCACCACCAGAAGCTCCGCATAACACAGGAGTCTCTGGGTATATGATGATTTCTCATCCTCCTGCACAAGCCGGATCAGCAGGCAGATATACAACAGATAGACCGGATAAAACAGACTGTCTTTAATGACGGTCATGGCCCAGGTCGGCCAGACCGGATAGAGCGCATAGAACAACAGGGTCAGCAGACGCAGCGGATAGGGTGTCCGCAGGCGTTTCATACAGCACAGACTCCGGGCGAAAGCCCAGGCTGCCAACAGGCTCTGGCAGACCACGATGCAGAAGATCCCCAGCAGCTTGTTATCCCACCGAAGCCCTCTGGTCGCCCAGAATGCATAGAAATAACTGGTCAATGGCGGATGGTGCCAGGTGAAATGTTCCCAACGCATCCCCTGTGCGATCTGTACAGACCCATCGAAGGAGACGATCCCCGGAAACAGCGCCAGCATATACGGAATCTCGCAGATCAGAATCAGTACGAAAGCGCAGAGCAACGGATGTCTGTCAAACAGAAATCCCCACGGGCCCTCCTGCCAGGAGGTATGCATCAACCGGCGCACACCCGCCGCGCCAAGTATCATCAACGCGTAATAGGCCAGACTGCATCCTGCCAGACTGCACAGGGCATAAGGCAGGTAACGAAGCCCGCCGAACAGCAGCGTCCATTCCCCGAACGCCTGATAGCTCTCTCCGATAAGGGTGCACAGGGCGAAGAAAAGAGCCAGTCCCGCCACCTCCCAACGAAACTGTCTCCGGAAGGCAAAGCGGAACAGCAGGTACAGTCCCGCCACCAGCAGGACGGAAGACAACCCCCATCCCTGCGGCCGGACTGCGGGCAGATACGTATTCGTATCAAAATAAAGCTCCGGCTGGAGCACAGTGGCCGAAACCACCGAAGCAACCAGCCGAAGCAGTATACTCTGGAATGGATTGCGCTTCGTCATACCGCCAGGAAGAACTTCACCAGGAAGATCGCCGCCAGCACATAGGTCAGAACGGAGATATCCTTGCTCTTACCTGTGAAGAGTTTAATGACCACATAGGAGATCAGCGCAAGACCGATGCCGTGACCGACAGAGCTGGAGATCGGCATCGCCAGCAGCATGATAAACACCGGTACAGACTGGCTCATATCCTCAAAGTCAATGTTCTTCAGACCGGACAGCATCAGAATACCGACATAGATCAGCGCGCTGGAGGTTGCCGCAGCAGGAATCACCGCAGCAATCGGCGCCAGGAACATGGACAGCAGGAACAGTACAGCGGTGGTCAGAGCCGTCAGACCGGTTCTGCCGCCTGCCTCCACACCGGCAGCGGACTCAATGAATGTCGTAACCGTAGAGGTTCCTGTCAGGGAACCGGTGATGGTACCTATCGCATCCGCGGTCAGCGCCTCACGCATCTGGGGCATATTGCCCTGCTTGTCCACCATGCCGGCACGTGTTGCGGTACCGACCAGGGTGCCGATGGTATCAAACATATCAATGATACAAAAGGTCACCACCAGCGTAATCACCGTCATCCAGCCGACCTTTGCCAGTCCGGCGACATTGAATTTAAACAGGGTGGTTGAAGCCATATCAGCAAAAGGCGGAACGAAGCTCGCACCGGACAGAGAAGCGAAAGGATTGATCCCCAGGAAGATCGCCTCACCGATCCAGTAGACCACGGAAGCCACCAGCATACCCAGCAGCACCGCTGCCTTGAGTCCCTTGTGTGCAAGAACGATAATGGTGAAGAGACCAACGAAGATCGTAATGACGGTCAGCACCATCATGGGATAGCTGTCGCCCATGCTATCCTTGATCAGTCTCGGTGTCAGTGCGCCGAAGAAATCACGCATCACGTAATTGGCATTGCCATTGGCATCATACACACCGACATTGGAACCAAAACCGATGTTCATCAGCATCAGTCCGATGGCCGGCGCGACACCGTAGCGGATACCCAGCGGGATCGCCTCCACGATCTTCTCGCGGATGTTCAGCAGGGAGAGTACCAGGAAGATCAGACCCTCGATCATGATCACACAGATGGCTGCCTGGAAAGACTCCAGATAGGTCATGCCGGTGATGGCAACAATATTAGAAATAACAACTGCGAAGAAGGTGTTAAGACCCATACCGGGCGCCATCGCGAAAGGCTTGTTGGCCCACAGTGCCATCACGCAGGTACCGACAGCCGAAGCGATACAGGTGGCGAGGAATACGCCGTTCCACAGGGGTGAGCCGACATCAAAACCTGTCAGCAGGTTGGGATTCAGGGCGATGATATCGGCCATCGTCATGAAGGTGGTGAGACCGGCGACAATCTCCGTGCGGACATTCGTGCCGTTCTCTTTAAGTTTGAAAAACTTTTCCATGAAATTACCTCCTACATGAAAATAATGAGTTACCGCTTGATCATATCACACATCCGGCCGGTCGACAATGGCTTTTCCCTTCCAACGGCCCGCCCGGTAGCAGATAAAATTGATCAGGGCACCAATCATCCAGGTCAGCACCAGCGACACCTGCATCATATAACAGTTCCCCTGGGGCAGCTCCGGCGTTTTGGTCAGGAAGACCAGCAGATAGGCCAGCGGTACCCGGATGATAACGGAATTCAGCACTGAGATCCACATGGGTGTCAGCGTATCCCCCGCACCGCGCATGGTGCCGGAGAGACACTGCATGACCTCCATGGCGATATACCCGGGTGCCAGTATGCACATGCAGTGGTAGCTCATCTCTATGAGTGTCGGCGTCTCGGTGAAGATCGCCATCAGATGCCTGCCGAATGCGAGGATCAGAATTGTCAGGGCGGTAGATATCCCCATGGCAACAAAGGTTGTGCGCTTCGTCCCTGTAAGCACACGATCCATCCGGTTCGCGCCGATGTTCTGTCCCGTATAGGTGGTCATGGCGCTTCCGAAGGAGAAGGCCGGCAGCATGACGAAGCCATCGATTCTCATAACGATGACGTTGGCTGCAATATACTGCTCCCCGAAGCTGTTGGTCAGGGACTGAACGACTATCATGGACATGGAAATGATCGCCTGCGTGACGCCGGAGGGCAGTCCCAGACGGGCCAGACTGTCCACATAATGCTTCTTCGGCCAGAGATATTGTCTGGTGAAATCAAATACATCTTTCATCCGCAGGAGTTTTGCGATGATTAACAGTGCGGAAATCGCCTGCGCAATCACCGTTGCCCAGGCAACACCTGCCACCCCCAGTGCGAGGTATTTCACAAATACATAATCCAGAATGATATTGATGACCGTCGCGATGAGCAGATAACGCAGCGCCGACATGGAATCGCCAACCCCGCGCAGTACACCGCTCAGGATATTATACAGGCCATTCCCCAGAATGCCCAGAAACAGAATGGTCAGATAGGAAGCGCACCAGGCAAGGATACTCTCCGGCGTGCCCAGCAGCTTCAACAGAGGATGCGCGATCAGCGGCCCCACGATCATGATGATGGCCGAGGAGATTAGCGTCAGCGTGAAGCAGCAGCCGATGGCCTGTGAGAGTTCTTCCCGCTGTCTGGCGCCGAAATACTGGGATACCATGATGCTGGCGCCCACAGAGATCCCCATGAACAGAACGAACATCAGATTGAGGATCGGCATCGCGCTCCCCACCGCCGCCAGCGCATTGTCTCCGACAAAACGCCCGACGATGATGCTGTCTACTGTACTGTAGAACTGCTGGGCTATATTCCCCAACAGCATCGGAATCGTAAAGATGATGATCCTTGAGACCGGGTCTCCCTCGGTCATATCCACGGGTTCAAATAGTTTCTTGATGGTCATCCTGTTTTCGCTTTCATATTATAATCGAAGTAAACCGCAACACTTCTATCATAACATTCCATGCGCCGGGAGACAATGGGGTTACTTTTTCAGCCCGTAAAATACCCGTCCGTATTATATTGGTAGGTTTCCAGCAGGGTTCCATCCGGATCACGGGCGAGCAGCTCCTGATTCTGCAGCAGCGATACCCCCCTGTCCTCCAGTGCATACAGGCGGTAGACAATGACGCGCATGTGTTCCCCGATGGCCACATCCCTGCGCTCCAGAGACCGGTGCGTGGTCAGCCGGATTCCGTTCACATCCAGCTCCAGCTCCAGACTTGTGCCGCGGAAGCGGATGTCCGTGATGACCCCTTCCTCCGAACAGTCAAGAATCGTCTGGAATCGCTTGTTATCGCTCTTAAAGGCCTCCACGAACTCCGGACGGATGACTGCCCTGGTGCCCCGCTTGGTGTCAGCGGCATCAAACCCCCGCAGTCTGCGGTAATTCTCAATGATGGTCGGCTGACCGATGAACTGTGCCACAAAAGAGGTCTGCGGTGCGCCATAGATCTGTTTCGGCGTCCCGACCTGCTCCACTCTGCCCTCATTGGTCACGATGATGCGGTCTGCCACTTCCACCGCTTCATCCTGATCATGGGTGACGAAGATGCTGGTAATGCCCACACGCCGGATCATATCCCTGAGCCATGCCCGCAGCTCCTGTCGTACCTTGGCATCAATGGCCGCAAAGGGTTCATCCAGCAGGAGCAGCTGCGGCTCCGGGGCCAGTGCCCTGGCAAAAGCCACACGCTGGCGCTGTCCACCGGACAGCTGTGCCGGATATCTCTTCTCCAGTCCGGTAAGTCCCGTCAGTGTCATCAGTTCCTCAACCCGTGTCCGGATCTGCTGCTTCGGCAGCTTGCGGAGTGTCAGCCCGTAGGCGATGTTATCGTAGACCGTCATATACCGGAACAGTGCATAGTTCTGAAATACAAACCCGATCCCCCGCTTCGCTGCAGGCACATCATTCACCCGCCGCCCGTCGATGCAGATATCCCCGCTATCCGGGGTCTCCAATCCGGCTATCAT
>JAFSYF010000016.1 GCA_017443695.1 Butyrivibrio sp. | reverse complement strand
CCGCGGAACCGGCCGAGGCCAGCCGCTCCTCACTCTCACCGCCCTCACCGCTGTTGGACTTGCCATGGAGATGGTTCATAGCGATGGCCAGGGTCTGATGGGCCTCCTCCGAAATGGAGCCATAGGACATGGCACCGGTCTTGAACCGGGTCACGATCTCCTCCTCGCTCTCCACCTCCTCTAACGGCACACCCTCTGCCGGATAGTTGAAATCCAGGAGACTCCGCAGGTATCCGGTCTCCTCCGCGTCCACCAGCCGGGTGTATTCACAGAATTTCTCATAGTTGCCTTCTCTGGTGGAACTCTGGAGCAGATGGATGGTCTGGGGGCGGTACCGGTGCCGCTCTCCCTGGCTGCGCTCCTTATGCCGGCCCAGTGCAGTCAGCTCCAGATTGGTCGGGAGTCCCAGCGGATCGAAGGCCCTGCTGTGCTGCTCATCCGCCGCTCTGCCGATATCCTCCAGCGTGATGCCGCCCACACGGCTGACGGTTCCGGGGAAATAATCACTGATCACCGATTCCGAGATACCGATGGCCTCGAAGATCTTGCTGCCCTGATAGGACTGGATCGTCGAGATGCCCATCTTGGAAGCGATCTTCACAATACCGAACAGGATCGCCTGGTCGTAATCCTCCACCGCGGCGTAATAGTCCTTGTCCAGAAGCTCCTCCTCCACCAGCTGTGCGATGGTGGCGTGGGCCAGATAGGGATTGACCGCTGAGGCACCGTAACCCAGGAGTGTTGCGAAATGATGTACCTCCCTGGGCTCACCGGACTCCAGGATCAGCGACATGGCCGTGCATTTCCTGGTTTCCACCAGATGCTTGTGTACGGCGGAGACAGCCAGCAGCGAAGGCAGCGCCACATGATTCTCATCCACGCCGCGGTCGGAGAGAATCAGGATATTGGCGCCCTCCTTGTAGGCCCGGTCCACCTCCACAAACAGATGCTCCAGCACCCGTTTGATGGGGGTACTCTTATAGAACAGGATCGACACCCGGGCGACCCGGAAGCCCTCCCGGTGCATATCCTCGATTTTCAACAGATCCAGATCCGTCAGGATCGGGTTGTTGATCTTGAGTACCTGGCAGTTCTCCGCCCGCTCCTCCAGGAGATTGCCGTTTTTGCCCACATATACGGTCCGTGAGGTGACGATCTCCTCCCGCTGTGCGTCGATGGGCGGGTTGGTCACCTGGGCGAAGAGCTGCTTGAAATAATAGAACAGGGGCTGGTACTCGCCCGACAGCGCGGCCAGCGGCGTATCCACACCCATGGAGCCGATGGCCTCCGTCCCGTTGAGTGCCATGGACAGAATGCCGTCGTGATAATTCTCCCAGGTGTAGCCGAATGCTTTCTGGAGCCTGCTCCGCTCCTCCGGCGTATAGGACGGCACCCGTCTGTTGGGGATCTTCAGCTCGGATAACAGCGTCAGCTTGCTGTCCAGCCACTCTCCGAAGGGCTTGCTGAGGGCATAGCGCTCCTTGATCTCCTCATCGTAGATGATTCGTTTTTCTCTGGTATCCACCAGCAGGAGCTTGCCCGGGTGGAGACGTTCTTTCTTCAGGATGTGGGCCTCCGGCAGCTCCAGCACGCCCACTTCGGAGGAAAGAATGAGCCGTCCGTCGTCCATCACATAGTATCGCGAGGGACGCAGACCGTTCCGGTCCAGGATCGCCCCCATCACATCCCCGTCGGAGAACAGGATCGATGCCGGTCCGTCCCAGGGCTCCATCATCGTGGCGTAATACTGGTAGAAATCCCGCTCCTCCTGGGACAGCGTCTCGTTGTGGGACCAGGGCTCCGGCAGCATGATGGTCATGGCCAGCGGCAGCTCCATCCCGCTCATCATCAGGAACTCCAGCGTGTTGTCCAGCATGGCGGAATCCGATCCGCTCTGGGAGATTACCGGCAGCACCTTGGTCATGTCCTCCTCGGAGAATGCCCCGGTGTGCATGGTCTCCTCTCTGGCCAGCATCTTGTCCACGTTGCCCTTGATGGTGTTGATCTCTCCGTTGTGCACGATCAGCCGGTTGGGATGTGCCCGGTTCCAGCTGGGAGTCGTGTTGGTGGAGAAGCGGGAGTGCACCATGGCGATGGCGGATTCATAGTCCGGCTCCTCCAGATCGGTGAAGAAGGTCCTCAGCTGTCCCACCAGGAACATCCCCTTATAGACGATGGTTCTGCAGGACAGCGAGGGAATATAGGTTGTTGCACTGCTCTGTTCGAATTCGCGGCGGATGATGTAGAGCATCCGGTCAAAGGCCAGATCCGTCTCCGCCTCCGCAGGCCGTTCGATGAAGACCTGCCAGATATTCGGCATGCACTCTCTGGCCCTGGCCCCCAGGACCTCCGGTGCGGATGCCACCTCCCGCCATGCCAGCAGTGTGAGTCCCGCCTTCCGTGTGATGATCTCGAACATGGACTTGGCCTGTCTCATGTCCAGATCCTTCTGGGGAAAGAAGAACATGCCGACGCCATACTGTCTGGGTCCCGGCAGGGTCACCCCCTGCTCCGCGAGCTTTCTTTTGAAGAATGCATGCGGGATCTGTGTGAGGATACCGACGCCGTCGCCGGTCTTCCCCTCCGCATCCTTTCCAGCCCGGTGTTCCAGGTGCTCCACGATGGAGAGCGCATCACTTACCAGCTGATGCGAGGCCCTGCCCTCCACATCGATGATAGCACCGATACCGCAGTTATCATGTTCAAAGCTGGGGTCGTAGAGCCCCTTCTCACGTATGGTCGTCCACTGGTCTGACATGGCAGCTTACTCCTTTTTTCCGGTAAAGAATCTGATTCAATATACGCTGAACAACAGCTTGCCGTAGCTCGGGAACGGCCAGTCCTCTTCGGAGGTCAGCACCTCTGCCTCGTCCACATAGCTCCTGAGCTGATCCATCTTCGGCAGTACATCGTCCCGGATCGCCTCCGCGGTCTTCTGGATGTCCTCATACTTCTTCAGCGCCGCCAGCGCTTCCTCGAGGCCCTCCACCTGCTCCAGGATATGATCCGTGAGCTCGGAGAGGCGCTCCATGGTCGTCACCTCATAGCGGCATTTCACCTTGTCGCTGACGGACTTCATAAGGGAGGTGGTCTGGGCCAGCCGGTACAGATACGTCTCGATGGCCGGCAGATAGTTCTTCCGTACCATATCCACCATGGTGTGGCCCTCGATGTTCACGGTCTTGCAGTAGTTCTCCAGCATGATCTCACAGCGGGAATGCAGCTCCGTCTCGGAGAACACCTTGTGCGCCATGAGCATTTCCATGTTCTTGGGATCCAGCAGATGGGGCATGGCATCCGGGGTGGTCTTCAGGTTGGACAGACCACGGACCTCCGTCGCCTCCTTCACCCATTCCTCACCGTAGCCGTTGCCGTTGAACAGGATCCGCTCATGCTTGCTGATGGTCTCCTTGATCAGCTCATGGAGCGCGGTGGAGAAATCATCCGCCTTCTCCAGTCTGTCCGCATACTGCTTCAGGCTCTCCGCCACGGCGGAATTGAGCATGATGTTGCAGCAGGCGATGCTGTTGGAGGAGCCCAGGGAACGGAACTCGAACTTGTTGCCAGTGAAGGCGAAGGGCGATGTGCGGTTTCTGTCCGTCGTGTCCCTGGAGAATCTGGGCAGCGAATGGACGCCCAGCTTCATGATCACCTTCTCTGTGCCCTGATAAGGGGTATCCGTCTTGATGGCGTTCAGGATCGCGGTCAGCTCGTCGCCGAGGAAGACCGAGATGATGGCCGGCGGTGCCTCGTTGGCTCCCAGTCTGTGATCGTTGCCTGCCGTGGCGACAGAGAGTCGCAGCAGATCCTGATAGTCGTCCACGGCCTGGATGACCGCACAGAGGAACAGCAGGAACTGGGCGTTCTCATGGGGGGTCTCTCCGGGTGAAAGCAGGTTCACACCGGTGTCCGTGGCCATGGACCAGTTGTTGTGCTTACCGGAGCCGTTGACGCCGGCGAAGGGCTTCTCATGGAGCAGGCAGACCATGCCGTGCTTCCTGGCCACCTTCTGCATGATCTCCATGGTGAGCTGGTTGTTGTCGGTTGCCACGTTGGTGGTGGAGAAGATGGGTGCCAGCTCATGCTGTGCCGGTGCGACCTCATTGTGCTCTGT
>JAFSYF010000138.1 GCA_017443695.1 Butyrivibrio sp. | reverse complement strand
TTGCGAATCCCGAGGCAGGCAGCGAATCGGGCCGCGCTCGAAGAGCGCATGGAATGCCCGATTCGCCATCACCATTCACAGGGACTGTGAATGGTGACGCTTTTCTATCCGTATGGATACAAGGCCGTACTCCAAAGTCACAGTGAGCGTGGGTGATTTATGAAGGCGATTATCATTCCCAGCATTGCGACCGTGGTTTCGCTTGCGCTGGCGTGGGCGGTGATCCGGGCTCTGGCAAAGAAGCTGAATCTGAATAAGAAGCAGACGATCCTGACCTTCTGCGGGGTGGCGCTGGTGCTGTATTTCGGCGGCGCCGGTGTCTATTTCGGGGCATACTATCATGCGACAGAGGAGGCCAGGTCCTACTTAAACAGCACGGAGCAGGTCCGCGTCACCCCGATCCGGAGCGGGTATCTCTTCGACGGGCCGGGGGAGGCGCATGCCATGATCTTCTACCCGGGCGCGAAGGTGGATGAGGTGGCCTATGCAGAGCTCATGCACAGTCTGGCGGCGGAGGGGCTGGATTGTTTCCTGGTCCGGATGCCGTTACATATGGCATTCCTCGGCAAGGGAACAGCAGGTACGATCCAGTCCGAATATGATTACCCCCACTGGTACATGGGCGGGCATTCGCTGGGGGGTGCCATCGGCGCGATCTACTGCGCGGAGCACAGCGCGGATTTCGACGGGGTGGCGCTATTGGCGGCTTTTGCCTCGAAGAAGCTGCCGGATACCATGTCCCTCGTGTCCATCGTGGGTTCCAATGACCAGGTGCTGAACTGGGACAGCTACCGGGGGAATCAGGTGAATAATCCCCAGGATGCACAGGAGTTCGTGATCGAGGGCGGCAATCACTGCCAGTTCGGGGATTACGGGATGCAGAAGGGGGACGGTACCGCGCAGATCTCACGGGAGGCGCAGCTTGATCAGACCGTGCCTGCCATTATGGAGATGATAGAGTGATCCGAATGATTTTTTTATTAATATAGAAAGGACAGCGTGACATCATGGAAGAGCAGAAGTCCCGGAGGTCACAGCAGCAGACGCCGCCGGGAAAGGAAGAGAACAACAACAGTGTAATGATTAAGGTTGCGACGTTCATTGTGGACCGGCGTAACCTGTTTTTTCTTATCTTCGGTATCGCAGCCATCTTCTGTGCGATAGCATCGAACCTGGTCAAGGTAGAGAACGCACTCTCCGCCTATCTGCCCGGTACCTTCGAGACCCGCATCGGTCTGGATCTGATGGCGGAGGAGTTCGTGACCTACGGTTCCGCCAAGGTGATGGTCTCCAACATCGTCTATGAGGATGCAGAACGGCTGGCGGATGAGATCCGGGCGCGGGAAGATGTGTCCATGCTGCCTTTTGATAAGACCACCGACTGCTATAACAATTTCTCGGCGCTCTTCTCCATTACTTTCACCTATGAGGAGACGGATGAGCGGGCACTGGCGGCGCTGGATGAGATCAAGGAAATGCTGTCGGACTACGATATCTTCGTCTCCACCTCCATGGGGGATGCGGCGGCGGAAACCATCGCATCGGAAATGCAGACCGTCAGTGTGCTGGTGGTTGTGGTGGTGCTGACAGTGCTGATCCTGACCTCCCAGACCTATGCGGAGGTGCCGGTGCTGCTCATCACCTTCGGCGCAGCGGCCCTGATGTCCGCGGGTACCAATTTCCTGCTGGGAACCATCTCTTTCGTGTCAGATTCCGTGACCATCGTGCTGCAGCTGGCTCTGTCCATCGACTACGCGGTCATCTTCTGTAACCGCTACAAGGAGGAGCATCAGACGCTGCCGACCCGTGAGGCGGATATCGTGGCGCTGTCCAAGTCGATTCCGGAGATCTCTTCCAGCTCCCTGACCACTGTGGGCGGTCTGATCGCCATGATGTTCATGCAGTTCGGGGTGGGCCGTGACATGGCCATCTGTCTGATCAAGGCCATCGCGCTGTCCCTGCTGGCTGTTTTCCTGCTGATGCCGGGCCTGATCATGATCTTTGGGCCGCTGATGGACAAGACGAAGCACAAGAGCTTCATCCCCAAGATCCCGTTTGTCGGCAAGTTCGACTATCTGACCCGGTTCATCATCCCGCCGGCTTTTGCAGTGCTGATCGTGGGCGCCTATATGTTCCAGAAGGACTGCCCCTTCGTGTACGGCTATTCCATGATTGAGACGCCGATTCAGAACGAGACGCAGATCGCCGATGCGCTGATCTCGGAGACCTTCGGGGATTCCAATTTCGTGGCGGTGATATTCCCCTCCGGGAGCTATGAGACGGAGTCGCGGCTGGTGTCCAGCTATCTCGCCCGGCCGGAGGTGAAGTCCATCCAGAGTCTGACCAACATCGAAGCCATGGACGGGTATTGCCTGGCGGACAAGCTGACGGCCCGAGAGGTGTCGGAGCTGCTGGGGCTGGACTATGAGGTGGCGGAGCTATTGTATATGGCCTACGCCGTCAACGACGAGAACTATGCGAAGCTGGTGAACGGGCTGTCCTCCTATCGTGTGCCGCTGATCGATATGGTGATGTTCCTCTATGAAGAGGTGGAGGAGGGCTATGTCACGCTGGATGACGATATGATGGAGACCCTCGCCGATGCCTACGAGCAGATGAATATCGCCAAGCGGCAGCTCTCCGGCGAGAACTACGGGCGTATGCTGGTCTATCTGAATCTCCCGCAGGAGGGAGCGGAGACCTTTTCTTTCCTGGATGAGATGCACGATATCGCCAGGGAGCATTATGGCAAAGAAGCCAATATCCTGGTCATCGGTGAGGCCACGAGCCAGTACGATCTGAAGAAGACCTTCTCCGTGGATAATACGGTGGTCAGCGTGATCTCCATCCTGGCCGTGCTGGTGGTGCTGCTGTTCACGTTCCAGTCCGCGGGTATGCCGATCCTGCTGATCATCGTCATCGAGGGCGCGATCTGGATCAATTTCGCGTTCCCTGCGGTGGAGCACAACAACATCTTCTTCATGACCTATCTGATCGTCAGTTCCATCCAGATGGGTGCGAATATCGACTACGCTATCGTTATCTCCGGCCGGTTCATGGAGCTGAAGGACCAGATGCCGAAGAAGGATGCCATCATTGAGACCATGAACTTCGCTTTTCCCACCATCATTACCTCCGGTTCCATGCTGGCGCTGGCGGGTATCCTGATCGGGCAGCTCTCGTCGGATGGTGCGATCTGCGGTATCGGTCAGTGTCTGGGACGCGGCACCATCATCTCCATCATACTGGTTATGTTCGTGCTGCCGCAGATCCTGTTGATCGGGGCGAAGATCATCGACAAGACTTCTTTCCAGGTGTCGGTGCCGCTGTCGCTGGAGCGTGACACGGGTCTGATGCGTGTGGACGGCATCATCGAGGGTCAGATCAACGGTACCATCGTGGGTGAGGTCCATGCGGTGGTGCGTGGCGATCTGCGCGCCTTCGTCCAGAGCGGCAATATCGAGCGGCTGGAGGAGGGGAATATCACGCCACAGGTGGTGGACCGGCTGACCAATCCGAAGACGGCGGGGGATGCCTCCGGGGAGGTGCAGTCATGAGAAGGAAAATGAGAAAACAGGCAGCGATCTGCGGGCTGACGGGTGTCCTGATGTGGACCGGCGTATTCTCCGCGTATCCGGTGTACGCCACCGAGGGACAAGCGCTGGAGGCGACGGCAGAGGAGACGGAAAAAAAGACCGCCGCGGAGGAAGCCAAACCCGCGGAATCCACGGAATCCGGTAAACCTGCGGAGGCCTCGGAAGCCGGCCAAACAAAAGAGGATGCGAAGACTACGGATACCGAGGCGGACAATGAAACGCCGGAGCCCATCGTCTACCAGACGATCACGATCCAGTCCACGGCGGAGCTGCAGGCTCTGGCCAGAAACTGCGAGCTGGATGCCTGGTCCACGGACAAGCGGGTGGAGCTGCAGGCCGATCTGGATCTGTCCGGCATAGACGGGCTCACCATCCCTTATTTCAACGGGATCTTCGTGGGCGGACGCCACCGGATCACCGGGTATCACACGTCAGACGGTGGCTATATCACCGGTCTGTTCCGTCATATCGGGCCTGCGGGGCAGGTGCAGAATCTGACCCTGGAGGCATCGGTGTCCGATCCGACCAATGGTCGTTTCCTGGGCGGTCTCTGCGGCATCAATGAGGGTGTCATCCGCAGCTGTACCTGCGAGGGGCGGCTGGAGGGCCATGACACGGTGGGTGCCATCGCCGCCATCAATGAGGTGACGGCGCTGATCGCCGACTGCCGGAACCACGCCCATTTGTCCGGGTATTATTTCACCGGGGGCATCGCGGGCAAAAACTACGGAACCATCTCCGGTTGCTCGAATTCGGGCAGCATCAACGACAGCATCGACTGGGTGGTGGAGGACGACAAGCAGGGGGAGGACCTCCTGACCGACCTGGCCACCTCCAAAACGGATGTCCGGGACGCCCACCTGTTCAGCGGCGTCGATACGGGCGGGATCACCGGCTATTCCAAGGGCAGCATCCTGCGCTGTACCAATACGGGAGATATCGGCTACGAACACGTGGGGTACAACGTAGGCGGCATCGCGGGGCGCCAGATGGGGATCGTCTCCTACTGCCGCAACTCCGGTACCGTCAGCGGCCGTAAGGACATCGGCGGTATCGTGGGACAGATGGAGCCCTGGCTGGACGCCGAGGCCATGGCCTCCCTGCCGGAAGCTGCGGACAAGCTGCATGACCTGGTGGATTCGGCGGTCTCCCATATGGACGGCAATGTGGATGTGCTCTCCGGGGATGTGACGGCCCTCACCGGCTATGCGGACAACGTGGTGGACGACGGCCACGCGCTGGCGAGAGATGCGACCGATATGGTCAATACAGACATTGCGGTTGTCAACAATTTTATCGCGCGCATCGAATACATCCTGGATGCACTGCCGGAGGTGATTGATCATCTCTCCGACACCACGCATTCGGTCTATCTGTTTAACCAGTCTCTGGCCCGGATCGTGGGAGATGTGATGACGGAGACGGAGCTCTCCGAATACGACAGTGACGCGGTGGATGGCTATACCAATGACATCTACAGCGGCGTGGGGACCATCCAGGACAATACCCGCCGCATCGAGAACCTGAGCGGGCTCATCGGGCAGCTGATGTATGAGACCGATGAGAACGGGGATTACGTTCTGGATGACGAGGGGCTGCGCAAGCCACGGGTGCCCTCGGAGGCGGAGCAGGCCCAGCTGGATGCGTATCTGAACGAGGTGGAGCTGTTAACGGCCTCCTCGGAGGAGCAGGTCTCCGGTATGGCGGGTTCGCTCTCCGGGATCTATGAGACCTACAAGGTCTATGCGGAGGATACGCAGGATGCCGTCTACGGCGAGGTAAACTATGCGCTGGATGCGCTGGCCGACGCGGAGGAATCCGCCCGGAGTGCCGCCCACTCCGCCCGGAGCATCGTGGATTATGTCCGGGGGCAGGATCATCTGCGTTTCCGCGGGCTGTCCAGTGCCTGGGACAACAGTCTGGACTCCCTGCGGGGCAACCTCAAGGGCATCTCACATTCCCTTGAGAGTCTGAACCAGAACGGCAAGTCCACCTCACATACCTTCAACAGTGACTTACAGGCCATCAACGACCAGGTCAACGTCATCTACCACATTGTCTCCGACCGGCTGGATATCATGGAGAGCGATGACGATGCGGCGCTGTTCACCGATGTGTCGGATGAGGAGCTGGAGGAGGCTGTCACGGGGCGTGTGGACGACTCCACCAACACCGGTGCTGTCCGCGGCGATATCAATGTGGGCGGCATCGCTGGCTCCATGGCCATCGATGAGGAGGATCCGGAGGAGAACGCCGCCGGCAATCTCCATCCCGGGTCGGGGAGCAGTTATACGTTAAAAAATATCATCTGTGATTGCAGGACGGACGCGCGGGTCCGGGCAAAGAAGGACGGGGCCGGCCTCATCGTCGGTTACATGGCCCAGGGGGTCGTCAGCTCCTGTGAGGGCTGCGGTACCGTCAGCAGCACGGAGGGCGCCTATGTGGGCGGTATCGCCGGGGAGTCCCTCTCCGTCATCCGGGACAGCTCCGCCGTGTGCCTGCTCTCCGGCGCCCGGTTCGTGGGCGGCATCACCGGCTACGGTACGACCATCACGGGCTGTACGGCCATGCCCACCTGGGAAGCGCTGCCGGATGCCCGCTACGGTGCCATCGCGGGCCAGGTCAACATGGACGAGGATACCATGCTGCCGAAGCTGGTCAATACCACGGGCAACCGTTTCGTGGCCGGAGAGGCCGGCGGCATCGACAACATCAGCTATGACGGGATCGCCACACCGGTCTCCTATGCGACACTGATGACAGAATCCGGCATCCCGCAGGCCTTCCGCCATCTCAAGGTGACCTATGAGGTGGATGAGGAGATTCTGGGTGAGCAGGAGCTGGCCTATGGTGCCAGTCTGGACGAGCTCTCTTTTCCCGAAGGCAACCCGCCGGAGGGCGCCTACATCGTCTGGTCGGATGTGTCCGGCGAACAGATGGACGGGCGGCGCGTAATCACCGGCAGCTATGAGCAGACCGACAAGGCCATCGAGAGTGAGACGACCTACGAGGATACGGAGAAGCCGCTGGTGCTGGCCGGGGGGAGCTTCGGCGGGACCGGCGCGGTGTCCGCACAGGTGGTTCAGGAGCCCGCCTACAGCACCCAGGACGCGCTGCGCGATTTTGACCACACACTGATACAGGTGGATGTGTCCACGGAGGAAGGCAGCGGGGATGGCAGCGAGGAAGCGCACTCCGTGCGTCTCTACAACCCCTATAAGGATGTGGCGGTCTACCGCTATGAAGACGGGCGCTGGACCAGCCAGCCCTTCCGCACCATCGGCCATTATATCGAGCTGGAGGATGCGTCGGGGGAGACCACCTATGCCCTGGTGGAGCGCAGCAACAAGCGTCTGTACATCATCGCAGCGGTGGCGGCGGTTGTCCTGCTGATCGTCCTGATCCTCTTCATCCGGGCGGGCCGGCGGATCCACCACAGGCGCGAGACGAAACGTGCCAGGAAGCAGAATAAAACGTAAGGAGGCATATCATCCATGCAAACCACACACAAGACACAACGCATATCCTCCGGTCTGAGACGGCTGGCGGGGACGCTGGCGCTCACCATGGGCCTCGGCCTGTGCCTGCCTGCGGCAGAGTCCCGGGCGGCGCTCTCTGATCTGTCCCAGTCGGATTACGCAGATACGCAGATCACGGCCAACTGGACCGCCGCACCGAAGGCCCTGGAGTACTATCTCGGCATCGGACGCACCAAGACGGAATCCCTGGAGGCAGCACAGAACCACAGCGTCGTGGCGCCCGCCAGTACGCTCTCCCATACCTTCAGGGACCTGCAGCCCGGCACGGAGTATGTGGTGAGCCTGCGCGGCCTCCTGGAGGTGGAATACACCAAGGTCACCGTCGATGAGGAGGGGGAGGCCCAGCTGGAGGAGAATGTCAACCGCCTCCTGGACAAACTGCAGGACCTGATGACAAAAGATCCGAAAACCGAGGCGCAGTTGGTGTATAATAAATTAGCTGCACTTCTGAAGCAGACCGCCAAGGAGGAAGCGCAGTCGGTGCTGCTGGATCTGATCACCGTCTGGCAGAACCTCACGGAGGAGGAGCGCGAGGAGCTGGTGCAGGATCTGAAGGATCTCGCGACGGGAGAGAGCGTGGAGACGCCGGAAGCCCTCATGGCCAAGCTGGAGGCCTATACCGCGGACGCGAGGAAACGCGCAGAGGACGAGGCCCGGGAAAAAGGCGAGGAGTGGAAGGAAGAGACCGAGGAGACCGAGGAAGAGACGGCGAGCCATGTGCATAAGGAGGTCATCACCCGACGGGTGGAGGTCCTGCTGGATGTGGCGCATTTCCAGACCACTTCCGGTGCCAGCGGCGTCACCGGTGTCCGTCAGACCCGCTGGTATAACAACAAGGGCAAGGTCTATGTCACCTGGGACAAGCAGGACGGCGTGACCGGGTATGAGTATCTGTTGATTGACCGGGACGGTTATGCATTCAAGCGCGGGGAGACCTATAAGAACGCCTTTGACTGTGCGGTGGAGCCCACGGATTTCCTGTCCATCTCCGTGCGTACCTTCACCGGGACCGGCGACAAGGTGCGCTACAGCAATTACAGTGATCCTGTGTGGCTGTTCTCCCAGCCCATGGTGAAGGATGTGGAGCACGGACGGAGCTACCAGATCAGGATCCGTGACGGCAAGCTGAAGGTCAAGTGGCGGCCTGTGGCCCATGTGTCCGGTTACCGGGTGTATGCGTCCACGTCCCGGGACAGTGATTACCGCTTCATCGGGGAGGTGTCCGGGGCGTCTGCCAGGAAGCTGACCAGCAAGCGTTTCGGTACACAGAAATGGAACGCCAGGAAGACCTATTATCTCTATGTGGAGGCCTATTATAACGCGCCGGACGGTACCGGCGGCAACAGCGGCATCAACTATGTGTGGCAATACAACAATGGCCAGGTGAGCCAGACCTATTATCATGGCCAATATGAGTAAAGGAGGCGCTGATGGATGAGCAACAGCCGAGACCTTCGGATCTGATCCAGAATGTCTATAAGGAGACGGATCCTACGAAGATGCCCCACTACAAGCCGGGGCCGGATCCGGTCACGGAGCCTACGCTGCGCTATGTCCAGAAGGCCCGTGGCAGCAGCATCTGGAAGCCCATCATGGTCTATCCGGATCCCAATGCGCCGGCTCCTGCGTCGGAAGAAACCCCTGTGGAAGAGGCTGCAGCAGAGACCACGCCGCAGGCCTTAGGAGAGGGTGTGGATGATCTGCTCCAGGTGGTGGATGGTCTGAGTCTCTCTGAAATTGAGGACATTCTCTATGCCAATTCCACACAGCGCAACAACAACGACCTTTTTGATGACGGTACGAAAGCAGGTGATTGAGGGTTGTTGTTTATATTTTTATAACACATTGTTTATTCTTTTTTTATAAATTCAAAAAGCCCGCGGAATCAGGTATGCAGCGCGTTTCCGGTGTATGAATCTGGAAGGTGATGTGCAGGGATTCGGAAGAAACTGTGTAGTCATCCGGGTCGTGCGGTGTGCTTTTCTGGAACCCCCGTTTGCGGGCTGCGGTGATACGATCCGGCGGATATGGTGTATGGGATTGGAAGCTGCGGCGCAGCGGGGGATTCCGTTTTTCTACACCGGTGATTGGATATGGCAGGTTTGCGGCGGCAGGGGGCATCGTTGGGGGAGTCCTGGCCCGGCTCTCGGGCATCAGGGGCAGCCCGTGCGGGGCGGGCGGCGTGAATCGGAGCGATCTAGAGCGCGTTGCATACCGTGAATACACAGCAAGCCGAGCGCATGGACGCGCGAGGCAGGGCGTATCGCGCCAGGATGGCGTGTTACGCCCGGTTACGTACGTGGTGATTCGGTTCAACGGGATGCTTAGGCGCTCTTGGGAGCGCAGCCAACTGAAACGCCGGCGCCTCGTGCGGGTCTGCCCCGTATTAGGTCAGGCAATGTCGGGCCCCGAGACGGATTCTTTCCCACGAGGCCCCACCGATTCTTCCAAAACTCTACACCGGTGTATAGATTTGGAAGTATGAAAGGATACCTCGACACTTTCCACAAATCCGCATGAAATAAGGGCTTGTAGATATTGCGGTGTATGAAAACAGCATTTCGGGTGTAAGGATATGGAAGAGCACGGGTCCCCGGATGGACAATATGCTGAAAATGCAAAATCACCGGGAATTTGCTTTTAAGGTGTAAGGAATTGGAGTATAATCCTCCCATACGGTGCAAGGAAATGGAATTTCCGGGGGAGCCGTATAAGGGGGATAACATGGGGGAGAAGGGAAGAGAGACGCGGGAGGTTTCTATTCTCAAGAACAAGTCTTACAAGAAATCCAATGAACTGATCAATGCCAAGGGAAGAGGGACGCTGCTGTCACAGAAGCTGTTCGCCATCGGTATGCAGCATCTGCGCGTGGACGAGACCAACAACGTGGTGGCCACCGTCTACGGGAGTGATCTGCGCAAGATCTTCGGGAGCAACTCAGGCTCTCTCTACACGCAGATCGTGGACGCCTGCACCCGGGGCAAGGAGGGTGGCGGCACCATCTTCGACTGGACCATCCTGATCCTGGACGAGGAGCAGAAGTACCTGAAGGCCACACAGGTGGTGACGGACGCGGAGTTCAAGAACGGCGTGCTGCAGATGCGGTACAACAACTCCCTCACCAAGAAGCTGATCGACCTCAAGGACAACTACACCACGCTGTCCCTGTCGGAGACCATGATGATGAAATCGGTGTACTCCCTGCGGCTTCTGGAGATCCTCAAGAGCGCCTACGACTACGAGGCGGCGGTGACCCGGACGAAGGGCGTGCACATGTTCTCCTACTCCATCATCGAGCTCAAACTGAGTCTGGGCGTGGTCACGGATGCGGGGGACAAGAAGCTGCGCCTGGAGCTGTCCAAGGAGAATCCGGACTACGACATGATCGAATCCGTCATTGAGAAGAAGGGAGAGAACCGCTATCCGGAGTTCAAAGCCTTCAACCGCGCGGTATTAAAGCCTGCCGTGGACGAGATCAATGAGAAGACCGTTCTCCATGTGGAGATGGAACAGATCAAGTCCGGCAAGAAGACCAGCGGCATCCGCTTCTATGTGGAGCGCAAGGAGGAGGAGAAGGCCGCTGCTGCAGCGGCAGCAGCAGATAAGGCAAAACCCCAGACAGACCAGGACGACGTGCTGGATGACCTGATCCGCGAGATGGGCGAGGACTTCCGGCTGGGCGAGATCCGCCAGTTCTGCGAGGTGGCCGGTTACGACCGGGACAAGGTGCTGGCTGCCTACCGCTACATGCAGGATTACACCGGTGAGATCAGTGTTCCCGTCGCATTCATGAAGGCGGCGATCCGGGATGGCTACACCGCCGGCCGGACGCAGAAGGGCGCTGCCCGGCATTTTGAGGAGCGCGCGATTGATTTTGGTCAGCTGGAAGAGCTGGTCATTGAGAAATAAGGCACCATGGAGAACCGTTCATTTCTGATCCATGCGTTCGGCCAGGGTCTGGCAGAGAAGCTGAAGGAAGCAGTCTCCGCCGTGCTGCCCGTGAGCCTGCTGATCCTGGTGCTCTCCGCGACGCCCCTGGTGGGGGTTACCGGCAAGGAGATGCTGGTATTTGCGGTATCCGCGCTGTTCCTGACCCTGGGGATCGCCCTGTTCAATATGGGGGCGGATCTGGCCATGACCCCCATGGGAGAGCATATGGGGACGGGTCTCACCCGCTCCAACCGGATGGGGATCCTGCTGTCGATCTCTTTTGCCATGGGCGTGCTGATCACTGTGGCGGAGCCGGATCTCTCGGTGCTGGCAGAGCAGGTGAGCTCCGTCATCAACGGCACCCTGATGATTTTTACCGTGGGCATCGGCGTGGGACTGATGCTGCTCATTGCTGTTGTGAAGATCGTGGCGCACGAGGATCTCAATGCGCTGCTGATCTTCTTTTATTTCGCCATGTTCGCGCTGACCTCCCTCCTGCTGTCTGCGGACAAGCACGCATTCCTGCCGCTGTCCTACGATTCCGGCGGCGTCACCACAGGCCCCATCACCGTTCCTTTCATCATGTCCCTGGGTGTGGGCATCGCACTGACCATCGGCGGCCGGGGGGCCAAGGAGAACAGCTTCGGCCTCATCGCGCTGTGCTCCGCGGGACCGATCCTCGCTGTGATGATCCTGTCCCTGATGGCGGACGGGGAGCCGGTCTACGGACTGCCGGACTACAGCGTGGAGACGCATCTGGGAGCCGCCCTGTGGCACCTGGTGTGGGATGTGAGCAGGGAGGTGTTCCGTTCCCTGGCGCTGTTGGTGGTATTCTTCGCCGTCCTGCAGAAGCTGGTGCTGAAGCTGCCGAAACAGAAGCTGTTGCAGATTGGCGTCGGTCTGGCCTATACCTTCATCGGTCTGGTGATATTTCTGTCCGCGGTGACCGTGGGCTTCATGCCGGTGGGTTTCCGCCTGGGATCAGAGCTGGCGGAGAAAAAGCCGCTGCTGCTGGGCTTCTCCTTCCTGATCGGAATGGTGGTGGTGCTGGCGGAGCCCGCGGTGCATGTGCTGACCCATCAGGTGGAGGAGATCACCAGCGGCGAGGTGACCAGGCCCCAGATGATGTTAGCGCTGTCGGTGGGGGTCGGGCTCTCCATCGGCCTGTCCATGCTGCGGATCGTGCTGGAGATCCCGCTGGTGTATTTCCTCATCGTCGGTTATGCGATCTCCCTGGCCCTGTCCTTCTTTGTTCCAAAAATATACACCGCAATCGCCTTTGATTCCGGCGGGGTGGCCAGCGGCCCGCTGACGACGGGCTTCATCCTGCCGTTTGCCACCGGTGTGTGCGCGGGGCTTCTGGGGGAGGGGGAGATCCTGTCCTATGCCTTCGGTGTGGTGGCCATGGTGGCCATGACGCCTCTGATCACGATCCAGCTGCTGGGTTTCCGTGCCGTGATGGCGGCCCGTGCCAGGAAGCATGCGGCCCGGATGCGGATCATGTCCTCGGAGGACGATCAGATCATCTACTTCGACTGGGAGGAATGAGACTTGAGCGCTACGGAGAACAATCTCAACATCGCGCCGGAGCGGCTGATGCTGCTGATCACCATTGTGGAGCAGCGCCGGGCGATCTACTACAACACCCTGATTCAGTCCTTTGATGTGAACTTCCAGGTGGTCACCCAGGGCCGTGGTACCGCCGCATCAGAGCTTCTGGAGACCCTGGGCCTGACGGCCAGCGAGAAATCGGTGATCTGGAGCGTTGTGCGTAAGGACAGGGTCAAGGATATCCTGGAGACCCTGGAGGATCGGTTCCACAAGGTCCGGGGCGGCAAGGGGATCGCGGTGACGGTGCCCCTGTCCAGCGTCATCGGGCGTCTGAGCTACGGTTTTCTGGCAAATGAGAGGTCGATTGCATGAACCACGATTATGAACTCATCATGTGCATTATCAACGCGGGTTTCTCACAGAATGTGATGAAGGCGGCCACCAAGGCCGGTGCCAGGGGCGGTACCATCATCCACGGGCGTGGGACGGCGGATCCGGAGGCGGAGCAGTTCTTCCATCTGGCCGTATCCCCGGACAAGGAGGTGCTGCTGATCCTGGTGGACAGCGCACGGAAGGACGGTATCCTGCGTGCCATCAATCATGCGGCGGGCCTGGAGCAGGAGAGCCAGGGCATCGCCTTCTCCCTGCCGGTGGATCAGGCGGTGGGTCTCACCTCCTGAGGCGGTGAGTGGATGTATCTGAACGCGTCGAAGCATCTCCTCTCGGACACGCTGTGGCGGGTGGCGCTGATCCGTCTGGTGGGGGCGTTTGTCTCCGCCTGTATCAGGTTTCTGCTGCGGCGTCAGAGTATGATGCCGGATATGGCGGATCAGACGATCTGGTGGATCCAGGTGTGCTGCTCCGTGACGGTGCTCTTGTGCTCCGGGATCGTCATGCTGCGGGCCCTGCAGGCCCTGGACCGGCAGGTGCGGCTGGTTCCCGAGGAGGACCGGGCGGAGATGGCCAGGCTCCAGGAGGAATTCTTCGGCAAGCAGCAGATCGCGGCCCTGCCGGCAGCGACCACGCGGCGTCTGCTGCAGCTGTGGATGGTGATTCTGGTGGGCGCCCAGGCGACGTA
>JAFSYF010000137.1 GCA_017443695.1 Butyrivibrio sp. | reverse complement strand
CGTCCTCTTCCCGCTGAGATCCCGCAACCACCTGCTGGGCTACATGTGGGCCATCAATTTCGACGCCAGCAGATCCGTTGAGATCAAGGAGACCCTGGAGATCACCACCTTCATCGTCGCCTCCGAGCTGGGCAACTACCTGCTGTTAGAGCGTCTGAGCCGCCTGAACTCCCTGGACATGCTCACCGGGGTCCTCAACCGCAACGAGATGAACAAATACGTGGACAGTCTCTCCCACGGCGAGGCGGGTGACACCAGCGTGGGCGTCATCTTTGCCTCCCTCAACGGCATCAAGGCCATCAACGACTTCGAGGGTCACAACTCCGGCGACCTGCTGCTCAAGAACGCCGCCAGTGCGCTGAAGGACGTCTTCGAGGCAGACGAGATCTTCCGCGCAGGCGGGGACGAATTCGCCGTCATCACCACGGATATCACCGCGGAGGAGCTGGAGGAGAGGATCGAGGACATCCGCTTCGTCTGCGGCCGGTACGGCAACCTCCTCTTCGCCCTGGGCGGCTATGTGGAGAAGGACAGCCGGAACGTCCGCATGGCGCTCAAGAACGCCGGGGAGCGGATGTATGAGGACAAACGCCGGATCACGGAGCAGCTCCCGGAGAGTATGGCGGAGAGCCGTGACCGGATCAACTCCCATGATGAGACCGACGCGGACTTCCGCGAGAACAGTATCTTCCAGGAGATCAACTACGACCACCTGACGGGACTGCCCAGCATGACCTATTTCTTCCGGCTGGCGGAGGCGGGCCGCAAGAGCATGCATGAGCGGGATGTGCCCTCCGCGATGCTGTTCATCAACTTAAACGGCCTGAAATACTACAACCGGAAATACGGCTTCGCCGAGGGCGACGAGCTGATCAAGGACGTCGCCAGGATCATCGCCGGCCAGTTCGGTGAGGAGAGATGCAGCCGCTTCGGCCAGGACCATTTCGCCGTATTCACGGAGATCGTAGATCTGGAGAAAAAACTCAAGAAGATCTTCCGGGAGGCCAGGGGCTGCAACGGCGGTAAGACCCTGCCGGTGCGGGTGGGCATCTACCCGGACTCCATGGGCATCGTGGAGGCCTCCCTGGCCTGCGACCGCGCCAAATACGCCTGTGATGCCATCAAGGATGAGTACAACTCCTGCTACAACTACTTTGACGACACGATGCTGCAGCGGGAGGTGAACCGCCAGTACATCATCGACAATCTGGACCGCGCCATCAGCGAGAACTGGATCAAGGCCTTCTTCCAGCCCATCGTCCGTGCCGCCAACGGCAGGGTCTGTGACGAAGAGGCCCTGGCCCGCTGGATCGACCCCAACAAGGGGATGCTGTCCCCGGCGGAGTTCATCCCGATCCTGGAGGACACACGGCTCATCTACAAGATGGATCTGTATATGCTGGACCTGATCCTGGAGCGGATTAAGAACCAGCGCCACGCAGGGCTGGACGTGGTGCCCATCTCCGTCAACCTCTCCCGGACGGATTTCGAGATGTGCGACATCGTGGAGGAGATCACGAACCGCACCGATGCTGCGGGAGTCTCCCGGGAACTCATCACCATTGAGATCACCGAGAGTGTGATGGGAGAGAACTTCGAATTCATGCGGGAGCAGGTCGGCCGTTTCCAGAGCCTGGGCTTCCAGGTCTGGATGGACGACTTCGGCAGCGGCTACTCCTCCCTGGATCTGCTGCAGGAGATCCAGTTCGACCTCATTAAGTTCGACATGCGCTTCATGCGCCAGTTTGAGAACTCCCCCAAGTCACGGATCATCCTGAAGGAGCTGATGCGGATGGCACTGAACCTGGGGACGGAGACGGTGTGTGAGGGCGTGGAGACCTCGGAACAGGTGGAGTTCCTGCAGGAGATCGGCTGTACCAAGCTGCAGGGCTACTACTTCTGCAAGCCCATCCCCTATGAGGACATCCTGGAGCGGAACCGCAAGGGCATTGCCATCGGCTTCGAGAACCCGGCGGAGGCTCCCTACTACAGCACGATCAGTGCCATCAACCTCTATGACCTGGGGTCCGTCACCAGCGAGTATGCCCAGTCCATCAAGCATTACTTCGACACGGTGCCCATGGCGGTGGTGGAGTATGACAGGGTCACCGTCCGGATCATCCGCTGCAGCAGATCCTACAAGGAGTTCATGCGGCGCTACTTCGGCATTGATACGGCGGGACGGGTCGATTCCGCCAGCGAGATGTCAGGCGGCGCCGGTGCGGAGTTCCTGGAGGCCCTGGAACGGTGTGCGGCGGAGGGCAGCACCTTCGTCAACGAGCGGATGGAGGATGGCTCCACGGTCCACTCCATGCTCAAGATGATCACGGAGGACCCGGTCCGGCATGTCCAGGCCTTTGCCGTGGCCGTACTCGGCATCATCCCGGAGGACGAGCAGCAGATCACCTATGCGAATGTGGCCCAGGCCCTGTCCTCCGACTATGTCTACCTGTACTACATCGACACGGAGAGCGGCGCCTATACGAGATACGCCGCCGACGGCTCCGGCAACGGCCTCTCTGCGATCTTCACCGGCAGTGATTTCTTCGGCGACTGCGCCCGGGACATCTCGTCCATGATCCACCCGGACGACCAGGAGAAGGTACAGGCAGTCTACAGCAGGGAACAGATGCTGCAGCAAATAGATGACAACGGCGCCCTCCACCTGGTCTACCGGATGATACTGAAGGGAGAACCCACCTACATGAGTATGAAGGCGGTTCGGATGGGCCCGGGGGACCGGCATGTCATCATCGGTATCAATAACGTTGATTATCAAATGAGACAGCGGGAGACCCTGGAGCGACTCAACGAGGAGAAAGCAACTTATTCGCGTATTACGGCACTGATGGGCGAATTTATTGTCATTTACTCCATCGATCCTGTGAGTGGCAACTACATGGAGTACAGCAGCTCCGATGAATATGCCGGACTGGGTTTGATCAAGGCGGGGCTGGATTTCTTCGGAGATGCGCTGCAGAACATAGTGTCTGTTATTCATCCGGAGGATCTGGACTACTTCCGTTCGGTGTTCTCCAGGGAGCAGGTGCTGAATCGGACAGAGAGCGGCAGGGTCTACAAGATCAGCTACCGCTTACGGCTGAATGGAGAATACGCCAGGGTCAGCCTCCGGGCGGGCCTGGTGAAGGAGAAGGACGGCCCGCAGCTCATCGTAGGTCTCACACGCTCCGCGGAAGCAGAAGAGTAGTTACCTGTCAAAATGCAGCGGGAGGACGGCCAGACAAAGAATTCCAAAAAAAGTATTGACAAATCAGATTGCGCACAATATAATAGCATCATCAACTAACAACAACCCATCAGCGATATGGGCACTGTATAGAAAAGGAGAGAACGCCATGGGATTTTATGATTTGACCGTCACAACCGCAGCAGGGACAGAGCAGTCTATGAAGGATTATGAGGGGAAGGTGGTGCTTGTCGTGAATACGGCCACGGGGTGCGGTTTCACGCCGCACTACGAGGATCTGGAGAATATGTATGAGAAATACCACGACAGAGGCTTCGAGATCGTCGATGTGCCCTGCAACCAGTTTGCGGGCCAGACGCCGGGCACGGACGAGGAGATCCATGAGTTCTGCACCCTGAAATACCACACCCAGTTCCCCCAGATGAAGAAAGCGGACGTTAACGGCGAGACCGCGATCCCACTTTTCAAGTACCTGAAGGAGCAGAAGGGCTTTGAGGGCTTCGGCAAAGGCCCCAAGGCATTGGCCATGGGCGCCATGCTCGCCAAGATCGACAAGGACTACAAGAACAACCCGGAGATCAAGTGGAACTTCACCAAATTCATCGTGGACAGAAACGGCAACGTCGTCGCCCGCTTCGAGCCCACCGAGAAGATGGACAAAGTCGACAAATTCGTCGAAGGATTGCTGTGAGGCACGGCTTTGCACCGACCGTAGTGGAGCGGAGACATTGCTTTGGACTATCCTGAATAGTTACGCATAACAACCGAAATTTTAAAAAGGGGCGTCACCCGGATGAATCATCATCTCAGGCGAGCCCCTTTTTATAGTGAACGACAAATAGAATTTGTCGTTCACTATAAAGCCTCCGGCGGATGCGCACGGATTTTGTAAGGAAGATGCCGCTTGCAGCGGCCAAAATCCGGCGCAGCAAACGCCAAAGTAAAAAGATCTTTGTCGTTT
>JAFSYF010000015.1 GCA_017443695.1 Butyrivibrio sp. | reverse complement strand
TGGTGGCCGGGGAGGCACTGGATCTTGTGGTCGGCTCCAGGCCCTTCATCATCGAGAGTGAGGAGAAGGATAAGAAGGAAAAAGCGAGTGCGAAACTGACCGCCGGTGAGCAGTATGCGAAGGATGCAGAGGAGGCGGAGAAGGCCTATTCCGTCAAACTCTCCGGTGCCGTCCGCCGCGGAGTACTGGCAATTCTGAAGGATAACTACGGCTTCGAGGAAGAGGATTTCCTCTCTGCGGAGCTGGAGATCGTACCGGCAGGAAAGGCAAGGGATGCCGGGTTTGACCGCGGACTGATCCTCGGCTATGGGCAGGACGACAGGGTTTGCGCCTATCCCTCCATGCGAGCCATTCTGGAGGCAAAGAACCTGAAGAGAACCGCCTGCTGCATCCTTGTGGACAAGGAGGAGATCGGCTCTGTGGGAGCAACCGGCATGCATTCCCGTTTCTTTGAGAAGGCGGTGGCGGAACTCATGGATCTGTGCGGTCAGTACAACGAGCTGTCCCTGAAGCGTTGTCTGGCCAACTCCTGCATGCTGTCCTCGGATGTCAGTGCAGCCTTTGATCCGATGTACGGGGATAAATTCGAGAAGAAGAACGCAGCATATCTGGGCTGCGGCCTGGTCTTCAACAAGTTCACGGGTTCCCGCGGCAAGAGCGGATCCAACGATGCCAATGCGGAGTACATTGCACATATCCGTGCGGCCTTCGAGAAGGACGATGTCATCTTCCATACAGCGGAGCTCGGCAAGGTGGATGTCGGTGGTGGCGGAACCATCGCCTATATCCTGGCGGAGTATGGCATGAATGTCATTGACTCCGGCGTGGCAGTGCTGAACATGCATGCCCCGTGGGAGGCGACCTCCAAGGCGGATGTCTATGAGTCGAAGCGGGGTTACCTCGCCTTCCTGCAGCATGTTGATTTCAGAAATGAATAGCAAGGTCCAGTGGACCTTGCTATCCCTCCGGCCAATTGGTGGGGAGGAATTCTTTCGATACAGAGTATGATGGAATGACAACTGGATTTTCAACAACCGATTACAGCTATGAGCTCCCACCGGAGCTCATAGCTCAGGATCCGCTGGCGGAGCGCGCGTCATCGAGACTGATGACACGGGATCGCAGAACGGGCGCGGCCGCACATCATGTATTCCATGAGCTGCCGCAGCTGCTGCGGCCGGGGGATCTGCTGGTCATGAATGATACCCGCGTGATACCGGCGAGGCTGCTGGGCATGAAATCAGATACCGGCGCTGCGGTGGAGGTTCTGTTGCTGCGGCAGCGTGGTGAGCGTTTGTGGGAATGTCTGGTTCGGCCGGGAAAGAAGCTGAAACCCGGCGCGAGCGTCACCTTTGGGGACGGGCGGCTGACCGGAGAGGTGACAGAGGTCATCGAGGAGGGTAACCGGCTCATCCGTTTCTCCTATGACGGCATCTGGGAGGAGGTGCTGGATGCGCTGGGAGAGATGCCGCTGCCGCCCTATATCACGCACAAGCTGGCCAGAGAGGACAGAGAACGTTACCAGACCGTCTATGCCAGGCATGAGGGCAGCGCGGCAGCGCCGACGGCAGGACTGCATTTCACGCCGGAGCTCCTGCAGGAACTGGAACAGAACGGAATATCCCATGTCTTCGTGACGCTCCATGTGGGGCTGGGCACCTTCCGGCCGGTCAAGGTCAGTGATGTACGGCAGCATCATATGCACACGGAGTGGTATGAGGTGACGGCGCAGACTGCGGAGGCGGTGAACCAGGCCAGAGCGGAGGGACGCCGGGTGATCTGTGTCGGCACCACGAGCTGCAGGACGCTGGAGAGTGCCGCCCAGCGCGCGATGCCATTGATGCCCTGTGCGGGTGAGACGGATATCTTTATCTATCCGGGCTATGAATTCCGGGTGATGGATGGCCTGATCACGAACTACCATCTGCCGGAATCCACACTGCTGATGCTGGTTTCTGCCTTTGCAGGCAGAGAGCATGTGCTGGCGGCATATGAGGAAGCAGTTCGGGAGCGCTACCGGTTCTTTTCCTTCGGAGATGCGATGCTGATCAGCTGATGGCAGATGCACACTGCCACACATCACCGCAACCATTCAGAGAGGATATGGAATGACAGAGAATGTAAAACCACCGAAGCAGGATCCGCTGACATGCGGCTTCATCGGTTTGGGCCTGATCGGCGGTTCCATCGCCAGGGCGCTGAAGGAGCGGGTGGCACCGCATCGGCCGTTGTGGATCAAGGCCTTTACGCCGCACCGCAGTACCGTCGAGGAGGCACAGGCGGATGCTGTGGTGGATGACATTGTGGAGGAGATTGGACCGGCGTTTTCGGACTGCGATCTGATCTTTCTCTGTGCGCCGGTCTCGGACAATAATGTCAATATTGATCTGCTGCGTCCCTGGTTGTCGGAGAAGACGACCCTGACGGACATCGGCTCCGTGAAAACCGGGATCCATGATCACATCCGTCGGTCCGGACTGGAGAGACAGTTCGTGGGCGGACATCCCATGACCGGAACAGAACGGATCGGTTACCGCAATTCCAAGGCACAGCTGTTGGAGAATGCTTACTATATTCTCACGAAGACCCCGGAGACGGAAGAATGGCGCGTGAAGCAGTTGGACACGCTGGTGGCGGAGCTGGGTGCGACACCCATCGTCATCGAGAACACTCTGCACGACTATATTACCGGTGCGATCTCCCATCTGCCCCATGTGATCTCCGCGTCTCTGGTGAATCTGGTCAGGGATAGCGACGGGGAGGAGGGGTTGATGAAGCGTCTGGCAGCAGGCGGCTTCAAGGATATCACACGGATCTCCTCCTCTTCACCGGTGATGTGGGAGCAGATCTGTCTCACCAACCGTGACAATCTGCTGACGCTGCTGGACCGTTACATCGAGAGTCTGCACAGGGTCCGGGCGGCCATCGAGGCCGGGGAGGGGGAGCAGCTCAACCGCTTCTTCGCCGGAGCCAGGGAATACCGGGAGTCCTTTGCAGAGGCCGGGCGGGGATCCCTGCCCCGGGCATATATCATCCGCATCGATATCGCGGACGAGCCGGGGGGTATCGCCTCAGTGGCCACGCTGCTGTCTGTCAACGGGATCAACATCAAGAACATCGGCATCGTGCATAACAGAGAATACGAACGTGGCACGCTGGCCATTGAGTTCCACGAGGAGGCGTCCATGGCCAGGGCCGCTACGCTGTTGAAAAACCACGGATATCCAGAGACGAGGTAGGATATGATTACGATAGAACCGGCACGGCACCCGCTGACAGGGTCGATTCAGGTCCCGGGGGATAAATCCATCTCCCACCGCAGCATCATGTTTGGCGCACTGGCGGAGGGGAGGACAGAGATCACGGGATTCCTCTCCAGTGCGGACTGTCTTTCGACCATCGACTGTTTCCGCGCCATGGGGATCCGGATCGAGCAATCCACCCGTCCCTTCGATGGGGAACCGGTAATCACCGTCCGTGGCAAGGGACTCCACGGTCTGACGGAGCCGGAGAGTACACTATATACCGGCAACAGTGGGACCACCACACGGCTGATGACGGGGATTCTGGCCGGCCAGCCCTTTGACAGCCGTATCACCGGAGACGCCTCCATCGAGACCCGCCCTATGGCGCGGATCATCACACCACTGACCCAGATGGGTGCAGAGGTAGTGAGCGTCAGGGGGAACGGCTGCACCCCGCTGGCGGTGAAGGGGGGAAAGAAACTGCATGGCATCAGCTATCACTCTCCGATCGCCTCGGCACAGGTAAAATCCTGCATTCTGCTGGCCGGACTCTATGCGGATCAGGATACGGTGGTGTATGAGCCGGCATTGTCCCGTAATCATACGGAGCTGATGCTGCGGTCCTTCGGGGCGGATATCCGGAACGAGACGGATGTCTACGGCGCGGCATCCGCGATCCTCCATCCGGGAGCGACACTGCAGGGGATGAAGGTGGATGTACCCGGAGATATCTCCTCGGCGGCCTATTTCATTGCAGCGGCCCTGATGGTGCCAGATTCTGCCCTGACGATCCGTAATGTGGGAATCAATCCCACGCGCGCCGGGATCCTTGCTGTACTGCAGCAGATGGGTGCGGAGATCGAGCTGCAGAACGTGGACGATACATCGGATCCCCGTGCGGATCTGTTCGTTCGCCATACCAGGCTTGGTGGCGGCAACCAGGGCCGCGTGGAGATCTCAGGAAGGATGATACCGACACTGATTGATGAACTGCCCATGCTGGCGGTGCTCGGCGCGGTGTCGGATTGCGAGATGATCGTACGGGATGCGGCGGAGCTGAAGGTGAAGGAATCCGATCGGATTGCTGTGGTCTGTGAGAACCTCCGGGCTATGGGTGGCGATATCACACCGACAGAGGACGGGTTCGTCATTCGGGGCGGGAGAGCGCTGCACGGCGCGAATATCCGAACCCATGGAGACCACCGCATCGCCATGAGTTTTGCGGTGGCGGGCCTTGCCGCCCAGGGGACGACATGCATTGACGATGAGACCTGTGTGTCGATCTCCTATCCGGAATTCTTCCGCTCTTTGATGCAGATCTCATAAGGGGGTGCCGGGTATACGGCACTCCCATTTGTTCATTTTTTAGTAAGATATCTTGCGTCCAACCGTGTCTTTTGGTAAAATAGCCCTATGGGCTCGCGGGAGGGACGGTCTGTCCCCTGCAATCTGCTCAAATATGATTCCGGAGGGAGAACTCATGAAGGTTTACACGACGGACAAGATTCGCAATGTGGTGCTGCTCGGACACGGTGGAGCCGGCAAGACGACACTGGCGGAGGCGATGGCTTATCTCGCGGGGATCACCTCCCGTTTGGGTAAGGTCGCCGACGGAAACACCATCAGCGACTATGACAAGGAGGAGCAGAAGCGCCAGTTCTCGATCAGCACTGCTTCCATTCCGCTGGAATGGGAGGATTGCAAGATCAATCTGCTGGATGCACCCGGATTCTTCGATTTCGTGGGCGAGGTGCAGGAGGCCATCAGCGTGGCGGATGCTGCCATCATCGTTGTCTCCGGTAAGGCCGGTGTCGAGGTCGGCACGGAGAAGGCCTGGGAGCTTTGCGAGAAATACAATATTCCGAGGATGTTCTTCGTTTCCGATATGGATATCGATGACGCCTCCTACCGTCAGGTGGTGCAGGATCTGACCGACAAATACGGCAAGAAGATCGCACCCTTCAACCTGCCGATCCGTGAGAATGAGAAATTCGTCGGTTATGTCAACGTCATCCAGGAGAAGGGCTTCCGCTGGGAAGGCAAGGAAGTGAAGGAGTGTCCGATCCCGGATTACAGCCAGGAGAATCTGAAGCTCTACAGAGATGAGCTGATGGAAGCCATTGCGGAGACCTCTGAGGAATTCATGGACCGCTATTTTGCCGGTGAGACTTTCTCAGAGCAGGAGATCCGTGCGGCACTCAGGGCCAATGTCTGCGACAGCTCCATCGTTCCCATCGAGATGGGCTCCAGCACACTGGTACAGGGTATCTACACGCTGATGGATGACATCGTGAAGTACATGCCGGCGCCGGAGAACCGCAAGATGGCCGGTATCAATATGAAGACCAACGAGATCTTCCAGGCGGATTTCGACTTCAGTAAGCCCAAGACGGCATTCGTCTTCAAGACCATCATTGATCCGTTTATCGGTAAGTACTCCATGATCAAGGTGCGTTCCGGCGTTCTGAAGACAGATGATGTGATGTACGACAGCAACCGGGATTCCGAGCTCAAGGTTGGTAAACTCTATGTGATGTGTGGCAATAAGACCACGGAGGTTCCGGAGCTCCATGCGGGGGATCTGGGCGCGCTGGCGAAGCTGGATATCGCCACCGGCGACACTCTGTCCACCAAGGCCAATCCGGTGCAGTATGCCAAGATGGATATCTCCGAGCCCTACACGGCCATGCGGTATAAGGCACAGAACAAGGCGGATATCGACAAGATCGCCCAGTCCCTGGCGAAGCTCACAGCAGAAGATCCGACGTTGAAGGTGGTCAACGATGCCGAGAACCGTCAGACACTGCTCTATGGTATGGGCGATATGCATCTGGAGGTGGCCGTATCCAAGCTTCAGAGCGAGTACAAGGTGGCTGTGGATCTGGAGAAGCCCAAGGTAGCCTTCCGGGAGACGATCCGGAAGAACTCCGATGTGGAGTATAAGTATAAGAAACAGACCGGCGGACACGGGCAGTATGGTCATGTCAAGATGCGCTTTGAGCCCTCCGGGGACACCACGGCACCCTACGTGTTTGAACAGGTGGTCGTGGGTGGTACGGTGCCGAAGAATTTCTTCCCGGCGGTGGAGAAGGGTATCGCGGAATCCGTCGGACGTGGCCCGCTGGCGGCATACCCGGTGGTAGGCGTCAAGGCCGTGCTGTATGATGGCAGTTATCACCCGGTGGATTCGTCGGAAATGGCGTTCAAGGTGGCCAGTTCACAGGCATTCAAGAAGGGCATCATGGAGGCGACGCCGGTGTTGCTGGAGCCCATCATGAGTCTGAAGGTGACCGTGCCGGATGCCTATACCGGTGATGTGATGGGTGACCTGAACAAGCGCCGCGGCCGCGTGCTGGGGATGAATCCCACCGGCAATGGCAAGCAGGTGATCGAGGCCGATGTACCGATGATGGAGCTGTACGGCTACTGCACGACGCTGCGCTCCATGACCGGCGGCGCAGGCGAGTTTGAGTATCACTTTGCCCGCTATGAGCAGACACCGGCAGAGATCCAGGAGAAGGAGGTCCACGCCCGCGCCGATAAGGTGGCTGCTGAGAATACGGAGGACTAATTCAGACAGATGCAACAGCCCCGGAGCTATTTCTTCGCCATCCTGGCAACCATACTGTTCATAATAGCCATCGTGCTGGGCATGATCGGTTATCTGAACAAGGATCAGCCGGAGGAGGGGGATAGTTACCGGGGTTTGCTTATGGTCGCAGGTGCATTTGCCATATTGGCGTTGATCTGCCTGGTGGTACAGTTAAGAAGTTGAGAAAAGGTTGTTGGTGGGGAAATGGATCAGGAGAACGGCCATGAGAAAATGCTGAGCCTGGAGATCGATGGCGAGGCACTGACGAATCTGATACGCGAATGGTTCTGGGGAGATGTGGTGCCATATGAGCAGTGCGAACAGCTGTTGTCACTGCTCTTCAGAGTGTCGGATGTGTCTGAGGAAATGCGCGGAGACCTGATTCACGACATCATCGAAGGACGGCAGATGCTGGCAGGCAGCGCCGAGATGACGGTGATCAGCGATGAGACGAATGTGGAGCAGCTGGCCCTGAATCTGAAGGAAAAGAGAATAGAAAACGTTCTCACAGAAATCCGTCAGGACATGGAGGCCAATTTTATCAAATATGTGGATGTCTATTCCGCAATCAAAACACCCTCCATGGCAGCGGATGAGGCGGAGCATCTGAACTACGGCCAGCCGGTCGTGGATTACGACGACTGTAAAACCTATTTCTGGCATGAGGAGAGTGACTTCGACCCGGAGACCGGAGAAGTACTGGAGAGTGCCACCCCTACGCCGGCAGCAGAGACACCGACCATGGGCGGGTTGTGGCTCATCAATCACCCTGAGCTCATCTATCGTGCCACCAACGGTGATCTGCGCAGGGTGTCAGACCGGGATGACTTCTGGGGCAGGATCCATGACCTGATTGAAGACGATCCGGCATTCGATGATCCGGCATTCAGGGAGCGCAACGAGAGTTATGAGGTGGATGTGAAGCGGCGCGTGCAGCACAGGAAACACCTGGAGCTGTTGCGCAAGAGACCGGATGAACAGAAACCGCGTTTCCGGCTGACGGAGATGCGTCGTCAGAATATCGCCACGGCGAGGAAACTCCTGGCCAGGGCGAAGGAGGGCACCTATGAGTCCCGTACCCTGCGGGCTGCGGTGGATGCGCTGAGCGATCTCTCCTGTGAGGATGAACTGCTCTATCATCTGAAGCCGGATGATATCGACAACTGGGATGGGCTGATCAGCCCATACGGGGATTTCTATTCCTGCAATATCGGCGAACATGGCAAGCGTGCATACAATCTGATCAGAATGCGGCCGGACTTTCTGCCTGACCGTGATGTGGAAGCGGAGCTCAGGGCGAAAACCATCACCGAAGAGACGGCGCTGGAAGATCTGCTGCGGCAGGGATGGTGCGCAACCCGCTTTCTGCCAACAGTGGGCCATTTCTATTCTGTGCCGGCGGATGCCGGTAGTGACCGCAGGTTGAAGAAGGCACAGGTGGACCGGATTTGGGACGCTGCACTGAAGCACAACGTGGTCATTGATACCACGGATCTGGAGGAATGATGTGTCAGACGAACTGACAACGTTTTCAGTTTTTTTCCTTGTCTCTCCTTTTTTTCCCCTCTATAATGCAGGACATACACGAAGACGAAATCAGGCATTGAGGTTCACCGCCGGCCAGAGGGGCATGGCGTGAATCATGCCGAAACAGGGGGGAAAACAGTCATGAAAAGAACAGCAATGAATCACAGCAGCAGACGGATGGCGGCATTGGGGATGGCAGCGGCGCTGCTGGTCGGCCTGACAGCCTGCGGTGGGACAGCGCCCACATCAACCGGCGGAGCGGGATCGACACAGGCAGGTACCGCCGGATCCGCAGAGGCAGCTGGTGAACAGAGCTATCATCTGACGAACGTGTCCTATGATCCGACGAGAGAGCTGTATGCGGCATATAACGAGGCTTTTGCTGCGCATTATCTGGCAGAGACCGGCAATACGGTGGAGATCACCCAGTCCCACGGCGGAAGCGGCGGACAGGCCCGTAGTGTTGTGGAGGGTGCGGATGCGGATGTGGTGACGCTGGCACTGGCCCATGACATCACACTGGTAGAGGAGGCGGGGCTCATTCAGCCCGGGTGGCTCTCTGAATTCGAGAGAGATTCTTCGCCATATACCTCCACGATTGTCTTCCTCGTGCGGGGCGGCAATCCGAAGAACATCCATGACTGGGACGATTTGACCCGGGATGACGTGGATGTGATTCATCCGGATCCGAAGTCCAGCGGCGCTGCCATGTGGAATTTCCTTGCGGCCTACCACTATGCGGATGAGAAGTTTGCCGGGGATGATGCGAAGATCAAGGAATTCCTGACAAAGCTTTACAGCCGCGTGCTGGTGATGGATTCCGGTGCCCGTGGTGCAACCACGACCTTTGTGGAGAACGGCCAGGGAGACGTGCTGGTATCCTGGGAGAATGAGGCCATTGCCACAGTAGCCTCCTATCCGGATCAGTATGAGATCGTTTCTCCTTCTATCAGTATTCTGGCCCAGCCCTCCGTGGCCATCGTCGACGGGAATGCGGATAAGAACGGGACACAGCAGGTGGCACATGACTATCTGGCATATCTCTATTCAGAGGAGGGACAGCAGATCATTGGACAGTATGGGTACCGCCCGTCAGACGATAAGGTGCTGGCACAGTATGCGGACAAGTTTGATTTAAATATGAAGCTGTGCAACATCAATGATTTCGGTGGCTGGGATGAGGCCTATAAGGTTTACTTCAGCGATGGGGGCGTCTTTGATGAAATCTATCTCCGATAACAGGCAGATGGAAGAGATGCGGGAGAAGTCCGGGAGAGGGCGTGGAAACAAGCGCCTGATTCCGGGCTTCGGCCTGACCATGGGGATCACGCTGGCGATGCTGTCCATCCTGATTCTGATCCCCCTGGCTTCCGTTCTGATCTATGCTTTCCGGATGCCGCCGGCTGAGTTCATCGAGATCCTGACTTCAGAAAGTGTACGGTGGGCGCTGTTTGTCAGCGTCAGTACCTCTTTTGTCGCGGCGCTGATCAATGTGGTGTTCGGCCTAATTCTGGCCTGGGTGCTGGTGCGGTATGAGTTCCCCGGCAAAAGAATACTGGACGGACTGGTGGAGCTGCCTTTTGCGATTCCGACGGCTGTGGCAGGCATCACCCTCTCCAGGCTCTATTCGGATCAGGGTCTCTTTGGCCGTGCCCTGGGACATCTGGGATTGCGGGTATCCTATACGCATCTGGGCATCATTGTGGCGCTGACCTTCATCGGGATTCCATTCGTCGTCCGGACGGTACAGCCGGTGCTGGAGCAGCTGGATCCCTTCTTCGAGGAAGCCTCCAGTATGCTGGGCGCGGCGCCCCATACCACCTTCCTGCGTGTGGTGCTGCCGGAGCTGACACCTGCGTTATTGACGGGTTTCGGGCTGGCCTTTGCGAGAGGGATCGGGGAGTACGGCAGCGTCATTTACATCTCGGGCAACAGTGCCCGGGATCATACACAGGTGGCTTCCTATGTCATCATGCAGCGGTTGAATTACATGGATTACAGCGGGGCGACGGCAGTGGCACTGGTGATGCTGGTGCTCTCATTTCTGCTGCTGTTCTCCCTGAACCTGATCCAGCTTAAGCAGCACAGGAGGACCGGAGATGCGTAAACGACAGGGAATCCGAATTTTTCTGATCCTTATGAGTGTGCTCTTTGTGGCAACCATGCTGGTGGTACCGCTGATCTCCGTGATTGTGGGTTCTCTGCGACAGGGGGTGGCCTTCTATATCCAGGCCATATCAACGGATACTGTGCGTTCAGCACTGCGTGTGACACTGATTGCGACGATGGCGGCGCTGGTGGTCAACACCTTCTTTGGGCTGGCAGCGGCATGGGCGCTGACACGATTTTCCTTCCGGGGAAAGCAGGTGCTCTCCGCGCTGATTGATATTCCGTTCTCCATTTCGCCGGTGATCGCGGGTCTCGCGTTTCTGATGACCTTCGGGCGTCTGGGCTGGGCGGCACCCATTGTGGACAGGATCAATGTGCTGTTCCATACGAACATCAAGATCGTATTCGCCATACCGGGGGTGGTGCTGGCGACGATTTTCGTCACCTTCCCTTTCATCTCCCGGGAGCTGATCCCGGTACTGAATGCCCGGGGGCGGGATGAAGAGGAGGCGGCGGCGCTGATGGGGGCATCCGGTTGGAATATCTTCCGGCGGGTGACGCTGCCCGGTATCAAGTGGCCCTTACTGTATGGCATGATCCTGTGTCTGGCGCGTGCACTGGGAGAATTCGGGGCGGTACATGCGCTGTCCAAGACGCGCGGCGGTACCTTTACCCTGCCGCTGGAGATCGATGCGCTCTACCTGTCAGGGGGGGCGGATTCGGTGACGGCCTCTTTTGCAGTGTCCTCACTGTTGGTGATGATGGCAGTCATCGTGCTGGTGCTGCGGAGCCTGATTGAACACAGATCGGGGCGGCGCGGACAGAAGAAGCGGACAGAATCTGAGACGGGGGAAATATAAGATGTATGTGGAATGCAAGCATGTAAACAAGCATTTCGGGAATTTCGCGGCGAGCCGGGATGTCTCCTTTGAGATCGAGAAGGGACGTCTGACGGCGCTGCTTGGACCCTCAGGCAGCGGCAAGACTACGATCAT
>JAFSYF010000136.1 GCA_017443695.1 Butyrivibrio sp. | reverse complement strand
AACGGCTGAGAAATTCCCGGGTGCGCTCGTTGCAGGGATTGCCAAAGATCTCCCGGGGACTGCCCTGCTCCAGGATCACGCCCTGGTCCATGAAGATGACCCGGTCACTGACCTCCTTGGCGAATGCCATCTCGTGGGTGACCACGATCATGGTCATGCCCTCCGCGGCCAGCTCCTTCATGACGTCCAGCACCTCGCCCACGATCTCCGGGTCCAGGGCGGAGGTGGGCTCGTCGAAAAGCATGATTTCCGGCTCCATGCACAGGGAGCGGGCGATGGCCACACGCTGCTTCTGTCCGCCGGAGAGGCGGGTTGAGTCGGCGTAGATGAAGTCGGCCAGACCCACGGTGGTCAGGTGCCGGATGGCGGTCTCCTCCGCCTGGGCCTTGGGGATCTTGCGGACGGTCATGGGGGAGAGGGTGCAGTTGTCGATGACGTTCTTGTTGTTGAACAGATTGAAGCTCTGGAACACCATGCCGATCTTCTGCCGCAGGGCATTGAGATTTACATTCAGATCCATCAGATCCTGCCCATCGAACCAGATATGGCCCGCGTCGGCCTCCTCCAGGAGGTTGATGCAGCGCAGCAGGGTGGATTTGCCGGAACCGGAGGCCCCGATGATGCACACCACCTCACCCTTCTGGACTTCCAGATCGATGCCCTTAAGCACTTCCAGATTGCCGAACGACTTTTCCAGCCCTTCAATTTTCAGTACGGTCTCATTCATTTGACGACCTCCTTAATTGGAGCTGGTGATGCCCTTGTAAGGGGTATCCAGCTTGCTGCCCAGGTATTTGAGCAGCTGGGACGACAACCAGGTGAGGATCAGATACAGAATGGCCGCCACACAGTAGATCTCCAGGGAGCGGAAGTAGATGCCGCTGACGGACTTGGTGGCGTACATCAGATCCATGACGCCGATGACCGACAGCACGGAGGAATCCTTGATGTTGATGATGAACTCGTTGCCGATGGCGGGGATGGAGTTCTTCACCGCCTGGGGGAAGACCACCTTGATCATGGCCTGCCAGTTGGACATGCCCAGGGAGCGGGCCGCCTCAGTCTGGCCCCGGTCGATGGACTGGATGCCGCCGCGCAGCACCTCGGTCAGATAGGCGGTGGAGTTGAGCGACACGGTGCACAAACCGGAGATAAAGAAACTCCACACATTGTTGATCTCCGTGACAGTCATGCCCGTGCGTTTGAAGAGATTGAAGCCGAAGTAGTAGAAGATCAGCGCCTGCACCATCATGGGGGTACCGCGGATGACGAACACATACAGCCGTGCGAAGTGGTTGGCGCACCATTTGACAGCCTTGACAAAGTCGTTATCCCGCTTGTCCGGCTCCTGAATGCGGAGAAAGACCATGAAGATAGCCAGCACAAAGGCGATGCCGGTACCCAGCAGCGCGATACGGATCGTAGTCCAGATACCTGTGAGGATGATATTTTTCCCCTCAATGCTCATATAGATCATGGAGGAGACAAACTCCTGGGGGTTGCGCTCTGCCTGCATGCAAATTTGTACGGTGTAGATAAGCTGCAGGAGACCGCGGTCAATGATTGCCAGAATGCACGCAAGCACTACCAGATAGGACAGCCATCGGCTGACACGCATCACTGCCGGGCGCTTCATGAAGCTGTTCGAATATGTCTTCCAATAGAAGAATTTGACGATCAGAGCGAAGCCGCTGATTGCCAGAAAGATCCAGAAGACGGCCAGGGCACAGAATTCCGGGAGGTTT
>JAFSYF010000135.1 GCA_017443695.1 Butyrivibrio sp. | reverse complement strand
GGGTTTAATTGTTGGAGGATCTATGGGGGGAAAAAGAATCCGGAATCCATGGTGGGGGGCGCTCCTGCTTATCCTGTGTATCGGGATAGGCGCGGCGCCCCTCGCATCCCATGCGGCCTCCAGTCAGGAGCTGCGGGAACAGCAGAAGCAGCTCGAGAAGGAGAAACAGGGACTGCAGAATCAAAAGCAGAACCTGCAGGGCGAGAAAGCCCAGAGTGAGCAGGAGCTGAACGAAGCCAACGCAAATATCAGTGAGATCAAAGGCGAGCAGCAGGCGCTGAGTGGCGAGATCGATGCCGCCAACCGGGAGTTGGTGGGAATCCTTACCGCCATCGAACTGATCAAGGAGGATATTGCGGAGAAGGAGCAGCAGATCGCCGAGACCACGGAGGCTTATGAGGAGGCCAAGCGGCAGGAGGAGGAGCTCTATGCCGCGATGAAGCAGCGGGTGCGTTTTCTTTATGAGCAGGGAGAGTTCACCTATGCGCAGCTCCTGCTGCAGGCGGAGGGGTTTGCGGATTTCCTAAACAAGGCGGATTACGTCAATGAGGTCTATGCCTATGACCGGGAAAAGCTGGGAGAGTTCATTGCGGCCAAGATCGCGGCAGAGGAACTCGGAGAGCAACTGGAGGAGGAACGGTCAGAGCTGGAGACCAGCGAGTATGAGCTGGAGGAAGAGCAGAACTACATGGAGGAGCTGATCGCTGAATTCCGCAGGCAGTATGCGGATTTCGACGTGCAGCTGGCGCAGGCGAGGCAGCAGGCCGCCGTGTATTCCACACAGCTGAAGGCGCAGACTGCGCAGCTGAATGCGCTGCAGAATCAGATCGACCAGAAACAGAAGGATATCAATAAGGTCGAAAAGGCAGCGAATGAGGCCGCGTCCCGGGAGGCTGCAGAGAAAGCGGAGAAAGAGGAGCGCAGGAGAAAGGAAAAAGAGGCCGAGAAAACCACCGTTGCGGAGAGCAACGCGGGAAGCGGAAGCAGTACCTCAACCCAGAGTGCGCCGGCGGCATCAGCGAAGAGCTATGCGGCACCCGGGGCAGCCACAGGGAGCAATATCGCCTCCTATGCCTGCCAGTTCGTCGGGAACCCGTATGTGGCCGGTGGTACGAGTCTGACCAACGGCTGTGACTGTTCAGGCTTCGTCATGTCGGTGTATAAGGCCTTCGGAATCTCCGTGCCGCGCACCAGCTACAGTCAGAGTCAGTACGGACGTGAGGTGAGCTATGAGAATGCCCAGGCCGGTGATGTCATTTATTACGGTGGCCATGTGGGGATCTATCTCGGCGGCGGGCGGATCGTCCATGCCAGTACGCCCAAATCCGGTATCAAATATGAACGCGCAACCTATCGGACGATTCTAACCGTACGGCGCTATATATAGGAAGAACACCTTAACAGGAAGGAAAGGGACTATGCAGAAGATCATCGTAATTGATTTCGGCGGTCAGTATAATCAGCTCATTGCCAGAAGGGTCAGGGAATGTCAGGTCTACTGTGAGATCACCTCCTGGCGCACACCTCTGGACAAAATCCTGGCGGAGAAACCCATGGGGATCATCCTGACCGGGGGCCCCAGCAGCGTCTATGAGGAGGGCGCGGCCACCTGCGGACGGGAGCTGTTTGAAGCGGGGATTCCGGTGCTGGGTTTATGTTACGGTGCGCAGCTCATGATGCAGGTGCTCGGCGGAAAGGTGGAGCGTGCAACCAACCGGGAGTATGGCAAGACACGAACTGTCTTTGATACACGGTCAGCACTTTTCGCCGGTCTGCCGGAGTCGTCCATTGTATGGATGAGCCATTTTGATTATATCTCAAGGATGGCGGAGGGCTTCACTTCCGTGGCACATACCGACAATTGTCCGGTGGCCGCGGCGGAGTGCGTGGAGAAGAAGCTGTATCTGATTCAGTTCCATCCGGAGGTGCTGCATACGGAGTATGGACGGCAGATGCTGGATCATTTCGTGAAGGACATCTGTGGATGTGACGGGGACTGGCGGATGGATGCCTTTGTACAGAACCAGATCCGGGTACTGCGGGAACGGATCGGTGACGGCAGGGTGCTGTGCGCACTCTCCGGTGGGGTGGACAGCTCGGTTGCGGCAGTGCTGCTGTCCAGAGCCGTCGGCAAGCAGCTGACCTGTGTGTTTGTGGATCACGGGCTGCTGCGGAAAAACGAAGGCGACGAGGTGGAGGCGGTCTTTGGACCCAACGGGCCTTATGAGCTGAACTTCATACGCGTTAATGCGGCACAGCGTTATTATGATAAACTGGCAGGTGTATCGGAACCTGAACGGAAACGGAAGATCATCGGGGAGGAATTCATCCGGATCTTTGAGGAGGAGGCCAGGAAGATCGGCGCGGTGGATTTCCTCGTGCAGGGGACGATCTACCCGGATGTGGTGGAGTCCGGTCTGGGCGGTGAGTCGGCGGTGATCAAGTCCCACCACAATGTGGGCGGATTGCCGGAGCATGTGGATTTCAAAGAGATTATCGAACCTCTGCGGGATCTGTTCAAGGATGAGGTGCGAAAGGTGGGCCTGGAGCTGGGCATTCCGGAGGTGCTGGTATTCCGTCAGCCGTTCCCGGGTCCGGGTCTGGGGATCCGCATCATCGGCGATGTGACGGCGGAGAAGGTGCGTATCGTTCAGGACGCGGATGCCATCTACCGGGAGGAGATCGCGAAGGCTGCGGAGGCGTGGAAGCGTGAGAACGGCATCGGCGGCGGGACCGGCCTGACGGAGAACGCCACGCCGCAGGAGCGGTATGACTATGCGGTGCGTCAGAATCCCGCCTGGATGCCGGATCAGTATTTTGCGGCGCTGACCAATATGCGGTCGGTGGGGGTCATGGGAGATGAGCGTACCTATGACTATGCGGTGGCACTGCGTGCCGTCCGGACGGTGGATTTCATGACGGCAGAGGCCGCCGATATCCCGTGGGAGGTACTGCAGCGTGTCATGAGCCGCATCATCAACGAAGTGCGCGGTGTCAACCGCATCATGTACGACCTCACTAGCAAACCTCCGGGAACGATCGAGATGGAGTGAATTGAAAACATCCCGCAAGCCTTGAAAATATTGGGTTTGCGGGATGTTTTTTTGCCTTTTGAGTACAATTTGAGTACAAAATCTATTTTTTATTCTTTTTTGAACTGTCAAGCAGGGCATTTCGTTTTGCTATACGAGCATCGTAGTCAAGGTTTTCATGCTGCGTTTGACTTACGGGTTGATCAGTATAGTAGTCTACGATGGATTTCT
>JAFSYF010000134.1 GCA_017443695.1 Butyrivibrio sp. | reverse complement strand
CCGGTCCTTTCCTGTCTGATTTTTTCTTTGCTGCGGCAGATTCCTCAGGGAACCAGAGTACCTGTGTAAATGCTGTGGCCTTCAGCGTCTTCCCCGCAGGCCCATACATACTGTTCATCCAGAATCTCCACCTGCTCCGCGGACATGTTGGAAACAACTTCCAGCCTGTCCTCCCCGGTCCTGTAGACCGCCATCACCATCTGCTCATTCCGTCCCCGCAGAAATTCCAGCGCATCCTCGGGTCCCATCAGGCACAGGGCAGTGGAAAGCGCATCATTGAGCGCAGCGCTCTCACCGAGCAGCGTAACGGTCGCTACGCCGGCCTGGGGGATCCCCGGTCCTGGCATGTTCATGGGATATCCGGTCCGCGGGTCCATAATGTGGCAGTAGAGAACATCTTCCGCGGTGTAACTGTGGCTGTAGTCTGCACTCGAGGAAAGCGTTGTATTCATGGCCTGCACCTGTGCATACGTTTTCCCTTCTCCTCCGCGCGGTTTTCCTGCTGACACGGTAAACGCCCTGCCCTCCGGCCTCTTCAGGAATGCCATGGAACTCCCGCCGCACACAAAATAACCTTCTGTATACCCGCGTTCCTGCAGCAGGCGGATCACGCAGTCACAGGCATACCCTTTCGCCAGCCCGCCCAGGTCGATCTGCGCCTGCATCAGCATTCCTCCGATCTCCACCGGCGGGGTATGCTTATAGAGCATCCAGCCGTTTTCCTCCTGGACAAGAGAGATATTCCCAAGCCCGACCAGGGGCAGCAAGGCTGCCACATCCTCCCCGGATGCCGGTGCGGGATGCCCGTCCATCAGGGGACGGTCGTAGGGCATCTCCTGCCTGTAGGTATTCCTGTTGAAACGTGGAGAAAAGCCCCAGAGATCCACAAGCGGGAAAACGGTGGGGTCATAGAGCCCGCCTGTCATCTCCCACGCCCGGAACGCGACCGAAAGAATATCGGCCGTCAGGTCGGAAACCGGCATCCCTTCCCCCGCAGCAAGGGTATTGAACCGCGCAAGGTCCGAGTCCTCCCGGGAGATCGATACAGCCCCGTCAATGGCTTCCAGTAGTTCCTTGACCGCTTCCCAGGTTTCCTGTGCACCTTCCGTCTCATACAGGAAAAGCATCGAGGCCGTTCCAAAATAATTCTGTGTATATCGGGAAAAGGTTGCCGCATCCCCCCTGCCGGACAGCAGGAGAAACAGAACAAGGAGAACCAGAATCCATACTCCCCGTCTCATAAAGCACCCCCATCACGGCCTCTTTCCCTGTTTTTCAGAAATGGAGGCCCTCTCTTCTGCGACTGTTGACAATCTACTATCGTGAGAATATCATACATTATATCCGTTGCAGATGCAACGAAAAGATCATACAGTGCCTGCGCACAGAAAGGAAGGACCCCTATGAAAAAACTGATCGCTCTCCTGATCGTTGCTTCGTTCCTCGCTGTTCCTGTCCTGTCCCTGGCAGAAGGTTTCGATCCGGCTGGTTTCATTGACTGGTTCAATGAAAGTGAAACCTGGATGACCGTCGCCAACGGACACTGGTCCAACGATCCTGCCGACAAGATCTCCGATGAGGAACTCGAAAAGATCTTCTCCATGGCAACCAAGCAGCAGAATGCTGTCCACTGGACGCCCTGGTACTTCGTCGTCATCAAGGACACCGAAGAACAGCAGAAGATTCTCGGCGATTACTGGGACAAGCCTGAATACGAAGCCACGGACGGCACCGTTCTCGTGCTCTGCCTTGCAGACCAGATCCTGACTGAAGCAGAAGGCCATGTAACACCGTACGAGGGCTACTATATGCCCACCACGTTCGCTTACTATGACAGCGGCCTGACCTGCTCCACCCTGTCCATCGCTGCAGCCACCCTGGGCTATGAAACCCACTATTTCGGCTCTGTGTACGGTGAATATGCACCCAAGGATCTTGCCGACGGCAAGTATCAGTCCATGAGCCGTTACATCAACGAAGAAGACATGCGTACCTGGGGTTTCTCCGGCAATGTCTATCCCGTGGCAGGCAACTGCGTATTTGTATGCGCCATTGTCATCGGAAAACCCGCTGCTGATGAAACGATCGAGACCTGGGGAAGCAACCATATCCGTCCGAACAACTGGAAGATCTGGGACGGCGTGCCCAACGAAAAGCCCTCACCTGCTGCCGCACCCGCTGAAGCAGCCGAAGCGCCCGCTGAAGAGCCCGCTGCAGAAGGCGTTGTGATTCCTGAAGGAACCAAGCTCGCTACAGTCAAGGGCTTTGGCGACGGCGATGTCGTGGTCT
>JAFSYF010000133.1 GCA_017443695.1 Butyrivibrio sp. | reverse complement strand
TGGCCTCCGCGGTTTTGGCCATGCCGTAGAAATAGCCCATGAAGACGCCGAACATCGTGTGTCCCGGAACGCTGAATACCGCACGGGCGATGCCGGTGGAGATGCCTGCGTCGATGAGGTAGATGATGTTCTCCAGGGTGGCAAAACCGAGGGATGCGCACACCGCGTACACCACCGCGTCGAAGGTGTAGTCAAAGGCGGGATGCTTCCAGGTCAGCTTCTTCAGGACGAAGAATTTGCCGGACTCCTCCACCAGGGCCGTGAGGATCATGTTGTCTATCAGGATGTACAGGAGACTCTCCGCCGCCAGGAAGGAAAACACCAGCTCTCCCAGCTTGCCGATGATGATGGCGCTGATGATGGTCAGCGCGCCGCACCCGAAGAGCGCCCACAGGAGCTTTGCAGGCTCCTTCTCGATCTTGTCGCTCCGCCAGATCACAATAAACAGAATAATGCTCGGTACTACTGCCAGTAATAACATGTCTTTGATCCTCCTGTCTTCATTTGTCTTCTGTTACTGTTCAGTGCTTGACACCACCCGGATTATCATGTATTTGGCTTACCGCTTTTCGTACCGCGCTATCTATTGCCTTGATAGATCCAACACGGCTTCGCCTTAGATATATATTCTTGTGTAACATCTGTTCCGTTTCTCATATGGTTATTGTACCAAATAATCCGTAGCATAACAATATGAGGGGATGGTCCGGGGTGTGGAAAGGAAATGCGTTATGGAGTATAATCCTATTGGTTTGCGTAAACCGAATTTCCGAGCAAAGGAGACGCACAATTATGGCCTGGTATGATGAGGCAGTATTCTATCACATTTATCCCCTGGGGCTGTGCGGGGCGCCGCGACAGAACGCCTACGACGGGGTGACACACCGGCTGGATAAACTGATTCCCTGGATCGACCATATCCGGGAGATTGGCTGCAACGCCATCTACATCGGTCCGCTGTTCGAGTCCGCGGGCCACGGATATGAGACGACGGATTACAGGCGGCTGGACAGCCGGCTGGGGGACAACGAGGATCTGAAGAAATTCGTGAATGCCTGCCACAAGGCGGGGCTGCATGTGATCTTCGACGGCGTCTTCAACCATACGGGGCGGGATTTCTTCGCTTTCCAGGATCTGAAGGAGCACCGGGAATCCTCCCGCTACCGGGACTGGTACTGCAATGTCAACTTTTGGGGCAATAACGAGTACAACGACGGGTTCTCCTATGATAACTGGGGGGGCTACAACCTGCTGGTGAAGCTGAACCAGCGCAATCCCGAGGTACGGGACTATATCTGCGATGTGATCCGGTTCTGGGTGTCGGAGTTCGATGTGGACGGGATCCGGCTGGATGCGGCGGATGTGCTGGATTTTGACTTCATGAAGGCCCTCCGTGGGGTGGCCAACGAGGTGAAGCCTGAGTTCTGGCTCATGGGCGAGGTGATCCATGGGGAATACACGCGTTGGGTCAATGAGGGGACGCTGCACTCCGTGACCAACTATCATCTCCACAAGGCGCTCTACTCCGGCCACAACGATCACAACTACTTCGAAATCGCCCATACGGTGAAGCGGCTGTATGGCATGGGGGGCAACCGCCCCGACGGGCTCAAGCTCTACAACTTCGTGGACAACCATGATGTGGAGCGGATCCATACAAAGCTGTCAAACAAGGCCCATATGGCGCCGGTGCATGTGCTGCTGTACACGCTGCCCGGGGTGCCCTCCATCTATTATGGCTCGGAGTTCGCCATCGATGGCCGGAAAGAACGGAATTCCGACGACTCCCTGCGACCGGCGCTGGAGCTGACGGATTATGCGGGTGCGCTGACAGACAATGCCGTGACCCGTCTCATCGCCCGGCTGGGTGCGGTGCGGCAGCACACGCCAGCCCTGTCCTACGGAGATTATCAGGAGCTGCTGCTGACCAACAGGCAGTATGCCTTCTCCAGAAATTGCGCCGACGGAACCTGCCTGGTGGCCGTCAACAACGATGACGGGGATTACAGTATGTGCCTGCCGGCAGGGGGCGATGACACCTATGTCGCGTTGCTGTCCGGGGAAAAAGTGGCGGTGGAGGATGGCCGGCAGATCCGGGTCACCCTCCGTGGGAATTCCGGAGAGATCTGGGTGCCGCAGCATCAGTGGAAGGACAGTGATCTCTCCAGGCCCCTCAAGGCCGTATCGTCAGGAAAGAAGGGGGCCGGCAAGTCCGCAAAGAAGAAAGCTGGCACCGGGGCAAAGGCGTCAGAGAATGTCGGTGCACAGCCCCTGACAGCAGAAAACGGAGGCCGCCAGAGCACGACGAATGCGTCAACAACGCCGGTTGCTGAACAGAATCGACCTGATCAGTCAGTGCCTGTGGCCAACTCTATGAGTCAAAAATCTGATGACCAGTCTGGTCATTCCTATGAGGATGGGGTGATCCGCGGCCTTCAGGAGGCGATTCTGGCCCGGATGGAGAAGAATGGGCCCGTGACAGACCAGATGCGGCGGGATGTGGAAGCCAACGTCTACCACGACTCTCTCATCAACTGGATTAAAAGCTTCTAAAGCGGCCTGCTCGACAAACTGCTAACCGGTCGGCCCTAAGAGAACTCTCCAAATGGTTTGCCTCGGCCCCCGGAACATCCCGCAGGCATCCGCTCGCGCTCGTCGCAAAGCTCGCGGACTGCCTCGCGGGATGTTCCCTATGCCTCGAATGATATGCACCGATAGGCACTGTCACAAACCTGCGAACCGCCTAAGGGATGCTCCTGGGGCCTCTTTATCGGTCAAAAATCCACGAGGGTTGCCCGTGTGCCAGTGGCACGCGTTTGGCAACGACCAAACGAAGTGTAGAAGTGTCGGGGACATACCACGAC
>JAFSYF010000132.1 GCA_017443695.1 Butyrivibrio sp. | reverse complement strand
TGGGCTGGATGGCAATGCGGTAACAGCGAACGCCAGCTTCCGCAGTCCGACGGCGAGCGGCATCCTGGAGGAGCTGCGCACCGGCGGTCTGGGCCGTATGGGGAATCCACGTGGCGCAGCCGGTGACGGTGAGATCAGCGAGGACGATGCCAGCTGGGATACGGACTGGGGCGACGAGGACAACGAAGAGATCTACGAGGATGATGACGACGATTGGGATGATTGGGACGACGATGATGATCCCGATCCGGATCCCGATCCGGACCCGGACCCCGAAAAAGATAAGGGTACGATAGAGGTCAAGTACGGCGATGATGGCACGATCTACATCAACATCATCGGCGACAACAACAAGGTCAAGATCAACAACTACTACGACAAGCGCAAGTCCTCGGACGATGACTCGCACAATGACAATAACAACAATGATAATGGCGGCGGCGGAGACGGCGGCTCCGGTGGTGGCGGATGTGTGGTAGAGACACCGGATCGTAATGTCAGCAACAATGTGGTTCCCGCGTTTGACTGCTTCGCCTCCAAACCCGTGGGCCAGGGCGGCAAGCTCATCCTGAACGGCTGCCTCACCAATGCGACGCTGACCGTACGTAAGACGGATGACGGCATGGTCAGCAATGCCAGGGGCTTTGCAGGGACCCTGGGCGGACAGCTCATCAACGTGGTCCACAGCTCCGCGCCGGGTGTGCGCTACAACCGGATGGATGCCAACTTCTACGTGCCGGACGTGAATGCGGGAGACCGGATCGGCGCCTATATGCTGGATAAGAGAGGTGCCTGGCAGCCCCTGACCGTGACGGAGGTCCGCAAGGATCATGTGGTGGTCATCCTCTACGAGACCGGCACCATCGCCTTCGTCAAGCTCCCCGCTCTCGCGGTGAAGTGAGAGGTTGTGCGTATCAGATTAAGAGAAACAACAGACTGCCCGGCAGGGATTCCCTCGCCGGGCTTCATTATATAAGAACGCGCCGCAAATTCTTAATTTTCCTATGGTGCATCCCGCCCGATTGTGCTATAGTATATAAGATTGTGCGCGCATATGCGTGGTAAGGAGGAAAGAGAAAGAACATGAGCGTTTCATTGGAGAAACTGGACGGAAGCATGGCAAAACTGACGGTGGAGGTGGCGCCGGAGGAGCTCGATGCTGCGATCAAGAAGGTCTACAACAGCATGAAGAAGAGGATCCAGATCCCCGGCTTCCGTAAGGGCAAGGTGCCGCAGCAGATCGTGGAGAAATACTACGGTAAGGAAGTATTCTATGAGGATGCGGCCAACGACCTGATCCGTCAGAACTACCCCAAGGCAGTGGAGGAGTGCGAGGAGGAGATCACCAGCCGCCCGAAGATCGAGGTGAAGCAGCTGGAGGCCGGCAAACCCTTCATCTATACGGCAGAAGTGGCCCTGAAGCCCCCGGTGAGCCTCGGCAAGTACAAGGGGATCGAGGCAGACCCCATGGTTGTAGAGGTCGAGGAGGAGGAAGTCAACAAGGCCATTGATACAGAACGCAGGAATGCCTCCCGTATCGTGGACACCGAGCGCGACACGGTGCAGATGGGCGACATGATCGAGCTGGATTTCGAGGGCTTTATTGACGACACCCCCTTCAAGGGCGGTAAGGGCGAGAACTACCGCCTGGAGATCGGTTCCGGACAGTTCATCCCCGGATTCGAGGATCAGCTCGTGGGTGCGAAGCTGGAGGAGGAGAAGGACGTCAACGTCACCTTCCCGGAGGAGTATCAGGCGCCGGAGCTGGCGGGCAAGCCTGCGGTGTTCAAGTGCGTGGTGCACAAGATCCAGGAGCGTCAGATGCCGGAGCTGGACGACGAGTTCGTGTCCGACATCTCCGAATACGACACCGTAGACGAGTATAAGAAGAGCGTCAGGGAGCGTCTGGAGAAGGAGAAGAAGGACGCGGAGCGCGCCAAGCGCGAGGATCAGGTCTTAAAGGCCGTCATCGAGGACGCGGATATGGAGCTGCCTGAGCCCATGATCGAGAGCCAGCAGCTGCAGATCCTGGAGGATTTCGCAACCCGCCTGTCCTATCAGGGCATGGGCCTCGAGCAGTATCTCCAGATGACAGGCAACACCGAGGAGAAGATGATGGAGCAGGTGCGTCCGCAGGCGCTGGATCGCATCAAGTCTCGTCTGGTACTGGAGGCCGTGGCCGACGCAGAGGGTCTCACCGCCAGCGACGAAGAGGTGGAAAAGGAGATCGAGGACAGGGCCAAGCAGAGCTTCATCGCGGTGGATAAGTACAAGGAGCGGCTGACCGCCTATGATCAGAAGATCCTGCGCAGGGATATCGCCGTCAGGAAGGCGGCGGACTTCCTGGTGGACAACGCAAAGGACGGCAAGGCGAAGAAGAGCCGTGGCAAGAAGAAAGCGGATGCGGAGGAGTAAAGAGTAATGAGTTTGATCCCTTATGTTATCGAGCAGACCAGTCGCGGAGAGCGGTCCTATGACATCTATTCGCGTCTGTTAAAGGAGCGCATTGTTTTCCTGGGGGAGGAGGTCAACTCCGTCTCCGCCAGTGTGGTGGTGGCACAGCTCCTGTTCCTGGAGTCCGAGGACCCGAACAAGGATATCCACATGTACATCAACAGCCCGGGCGGTGAGATCACCAGCGGGATGGCGATCTACGACACCATGAACTACATCAAGTGCGATGTATCAACGATCTGCATCGGCATGGCGGCCAGCATGGGGGCATTCCTCCTGGCGGGCGGCGCCAAGGGCAAGCGCATGGCACTGCCCAACGCGGAGATCATGATCCATCAGCCCTCCGGCGGTTCCCAGGGACAGGCCACAGAGATCGAGATCGCGGCGAAGCACATCCTGCGTACGCGGGAGAAGATGAACCGCATCATGGCGGCCAACACCGGCCAGGATTTCGAGAAGGTCGCGGCCGACACCGAGCGTGACAACTGGATGGACGCAAAAGAAGCGATGGAATACGGTCTCATCGACTCCATCGTTGAGGCACGTGTAGACAAGGATAAGAAGGAAGAGAAGAAGGACTGAAGCTATGGCGGGGATCAAGAATATCATCGGGGACATCCGTTGCTCCTTCTGCAACAAGACGCAGGATCAGGTCCGTAAACTGATCGCGGGGCCGGCCGGCGTGTACATCTGTGATGAGTGCGTGGACATCTGCGCGGACATCATCGAGGAGGAGCTGGAGGAAGAGGAAGAGGCTGCCCGTGAGGAGAACGGCGGCATCAATCTCTTAAAACCGGCACAGATCAAGAGCTTCCTGGATGAGTATGTCATCGGCCAGGAGGAGGCCAAGCGTACCCTGGCGGTGGCGGTATACAACCACTACAAGAGGGTGCTGGCACCGGAGATGGATGACCACTCGGATGTGGAGCTCCAGAAGAGCAACATCCTGATGATCGGTCCCACCGGCTCAGGCAAGACCTATCTGGCGCAGACGCTGGCGAAGCTCATCAACGTGCCTTTTGCCATCGCGGATGCGACGACGCTGACCGAGGCCGGCTATGTGGGTGAGGACGTGGAGAACATCCTCCTGAAGCTCATCCAGTCGGCGGAATACGATGTGGACCGCGCCCAGTTCGGTATCGTCTACATCGATGAGATCGATAAGATCACGAAGAAGAGCGAGAACGTCTCCATCACCAGAGATGTATCCGGTGAGGGCGTGCAGCAGGCACTGTTAAAGATCATCGAGGGGACCGTGGCCTCCGTGCCGCCCCAGGGTGGACGCAAGCACCCGCATCAGGAGCTGATCCAGATCGACACCAGCAACATACTGTTCATTTGCGGTGGCGCCTTCGACGGGCTGGAGAAGATCGTAGAGACCAGACTGGACCGCAACTCCATAGGTTTCAACGCGGAGATCGCGGACAAGACAGAGCGGGATGTCGGCGAGCTGATCAAGGAGGTGACCCCGACGGATCTGCAGAAATTCGGTCTGATCCCGGAGTTCATCGGCCGCGTGCCGATCATCATGACCCTGGAGGGCCTGTCGGAGGAGGCGTTGGTACGCATCCTCACAGAGCCCAGGAACGCGCTGGTCAAACAGTACCAGAAGCTGTTCTCCTTCGATGATGTGGAGCTGACCTTTGAGGAATCCGCCATCCGCAGGATTGCGGAGCTGGCCCATGAGCGCAAGACAGGCGCCAGAGGTCTGCGGTCCGTCATGGAGAAGGCCATGATGGAAGTGATGTATGAGATCCCCTCTGATGAGAGCATCAGCAGCTGCGTTGTGACGGAGGCTGCCATCGAGGGTACTGCGCCGCCGCTCCTGGTGCGGGATGAGTTCCGCCGGATGATGATCCGGGACAGCGCCTGAGGTTATCGACAATGGTTATCCGCTCAGCGGAACTGGAAACAGTCTGTGGTATCACAAGTAAGCTCCCGGCACATACGTTGCCGGAGTTTGCTTTTGCCGGCAAAAGTAATGTGGGGAAGAGCTCACTGATCAACGGGCTCATGAACCGCAAGCACCTGGCCAGGGTCAGCGCGGAGCCGGGCAAAACACAGACCATCAACTACTACAACATCAATAATGAGTGCTATTTCGTGGATCTGCCGGGCTATGGCTTCGCCCATGTGCCGG
>JAFSYF010000131.1 GCA_017443695.1 Butyrivibrio sp. | reverse complement strand
GCATCCAGATCACCCCGGGGTACGGCCTCTGGACGGCAGGCATCGGCTTCCAGGCAGGCTGTGAGAAGCTGGGCGCCATGGCTATCCCCATGGGCCCGGGCAATACCGAGAAGCAGCTCCAGATGATGATCGATCTCAAGTCGACTGTGATCTGCGCAACCTCCTCCTATGCGCTCCTGCTGGCGGAGGAGATCGAGCGCCGCGGGATCCGCAAGGACATCTTCTTAAAGAAGGGTGTGATCGGCTCAGAGCGCTGGAGTGAGAAGAAGAGGGCCTATATCCACGATACCCTCGGCATTGAACTGTATGATATCTACGGACTCACCGAGATCTACGGCCCCGGCATCGGCATCAACTGTGACAAACAGACTGGCATGCACTACTGGGATGATTACATCTACATTGAGATCATCAACCCGGAGACCGGAGCGCCTGTGGAGGACGGCGAGGAGGGCGAGATCGTCATCACCACGCTGGTCAAGGAGGGCGCACCCCTGATCCGTTTCCGGACCCACGACCTGTCGCGGATCATCCCCGGCGAATGCCCCTGCGGCTCCCATTATCCGCGGCTCGACATCATCCGCGGCAGGAGCGACGACATGTTCAAGGTGCACGGCGTCAACATGTTCCCCAGCCAGGTGGAGGAGCTTCTGGGCACCATCGACGGCGTATCCAGCGAATACAAGATCGACATCGCCCACGACGACGAGGTGAACCGGGATGTCATCCTGATCACCGCCGAGGCGGAGGGACGTGTCAGCTTCGCCAGGACCGCCGATCTGATCCGGGACGCCTTCAAATCGCGGATCAACGTCACGCCCAGGGTTGCGGTCGTCCCCATCGGCACCCTCCCCCGCTCGGAGAAGAAGACCAAACGCGTCTTCGACCACAGAGGCGAATAACCTGCCACGGGCCTGCCACGGGGACGGTTCTTTTGGCTGATTAATACCTGCCAGGGGGATGCCAGAGGGACGGTTCTACTGTCATGCTAGAAAGCGCAAGACGGATAGAATCGTTCCTGCTGTCTTCCAGGCATGTCATAGGCATGTCATAGGGACGGTTCTTTTGACTGCTTTACATATCTCTATTTTGATGATATACTTTCCTATTGAAATATTACCCTACCCTTTTTATGGAAACCGGATAGAGGTCGTTCTATTCGGTAGACTTCCGTTAGAAAATAAAACATATACAGGAGGACTACGAATGCCGCGTCGGGCACGAAAAATAAGCGCATCAGGTTATATGCACATTATTGTCAGAGGAATTGGAAAGCAATTGTTGTTTGAGGATGTTCACGATTATTGGTATTATTTGGATAAACTGGAGCAATTCTGTCTGGATACAAATGTTTGGGTATGTGCTTATTGTCTTATGGACAATCACGTGCACCTTTTGGTCAAAGGTGAATCTGAATCCATCATTCTTTTAATGAAAAAAATGGGTGTGAGCTACTCCTGGTATTACAACACAAAATATGATAGAGTAGGACATCTTTTTCAAGACAGATATAAGAGCGAACCTGTCGAAAATGATGCCTCCCTTTTGACAGTCTTCAGATATATTCTAAAGAATCCGCAGAAAGCTGGTGTGTGCAGTGCGGCTCGATATCCATGGAATAGTTACAGGTACTATGATAAACCGCTGTCATTTATGGATTTATCAGTGATTCGCAGTCTGTTGGGCGACTATAGACATTATCAAGAATACATCGATCAGGACGATGACGACCAGGGGCTTGAATACGCTGAAAGCAGACATAGTGATGCCTGGGCAAAAGAGGAAATCATGAGATGTTTGGGGATATCAAGTGGTACGGCATTACAGGATTATAGTAAAATGGATAGAGATGCTGCGTTGGTAAAGCTGAAAGAACGTGGATTATCGGCGCGACAAATCTCAAGGCTTACCGGTATCGGACGTAACATCGTTCAGACTGCAGGAAAAGATAGAGGAAAAGAATAAGTCAAAAGACAGAGGGACGGTTCTACTGTCTTGCTGGAAAAGACAGAGGGACGGTTCTTCTGTCTTCTAAGTCAAAAGAACCGTCCCCTTGACAGGTTGAGGAGAGATAGATGAGAAAAGAATTCCTGGCGGTGTTCAGTGGATTTCCGGACCACCATTTTTCAGAAGAAATAACAAAGCGATTGCGTAAAGAGCTGTTGGAAAGAAGAAGCATTGTTTTTATTTCCGCTTGTCCTCTTGACTATGAACAGAATGATGATGACTGCGGCGGCATGTACGAGATGTTTGCAGAACAGGGGCTGCCATTTGAGAACCACTGCGTGATAGATCAGCGCACGGAGCCGGAGAAGGCAAAAGAGCTGGTGCAGAATGCGGACTGTATTTTCCTTATGGGTGGAGGTGCCTGTGAGGATCAGCTTCATCTGATACGTGAAAAGGGCTGTTACGAGGCCTTGATCGATTGTCATGCAGCTGTCTTCGGCGTTAGCGCGGGATCCATGAACATGGCTCGCAAGACAGTGGATTTCTCCGAGTCAATGGAAGCCTTCGACGGACTGGGATTTACTGACATCACAGTTACCTGTCACCATGACCCGGTGGACACCTGGCGCTACGGGCAGACCCTCAGGATGTCAGAGGACCGCACAGTGTATGCCATGGAGGATATGAGTGCATTCTTTATAAAAAAAGGACGAATCGATGTCATCGGAACAATCTATCGTGTGAAGAACAGAGAACTCCATTTGCTCACAGAGGATGACATCAAAGAACTGGAACAGGATGAGTTCCGAAGCGTGTTTGACACGATCCCGGATCTGTTCGATCAATTCCGTCCGAGATACAGTGAAGAGCTGTTTGCATATCTGATCGCCGAGGCAGGAATTGGCCCTGGCAAGCGTGTTTTGGAGATTGGGCCCGGAACAGGGCAGGCGACGGATCCTATCCTTCGAACCGGTTGCAAATACCACGCCATCGAGCTTGGTCAGCACTTATTCCGCAAAATGAAAGAGAAGTACGGAGAATTACCGACATTCAGCATAGTTCATGATGATTTCATCACCCATGATTTCGGGAAAATGAGATTTGACATGATATACTCGGCGGCTACGATTCAGTGGATTCCTGAAACTGTGGCATTTTCCAAAACATTTGAACTCCTGAAACCCGGCGGAACGCTGGCAATGATGTTGACCAGCGCCGACTACAGGTCGGACAACGAGCCCCTTTACGACAAGATCCAGGCGCTGTATGACCGTTACTACAAGCCTGACATTCCATATACGCACGGGAGATTCCGCTATACTTCCGCGCCGGAGTACGGCTATACAGAAGTGGAGCGACACGAGTTCAAAGGACAGCGCGTACTCACAGCTGATGAGTATGTGGCATTATGCGGAACACACAGCGATCATATTGTGATTCCTGAACCGCTGCGAACTGAATTCTTCGAGGAACTGCGCAAGGCGGTGCTGGATGCAGGAGACCGGATTGTTTTCAACGATACATATGTCCTGTATATCACCCACCGGCCACCCATCTGCCACGGGGACGGTTCTTTTGACTGATTTAGCCGACCACGGGGACTGCCAGGGGAAGCCAGAGGGAAGCCAGAGGGACGGTTCTACTGTCATGCTGGAAAGCGTAAGACAGATAGAACCGTCCCTCTGGCTTCCAGTCAAAAGAACCGTCCCCCTGGCTCCGGATGCTGCGGCCCCAAGGGGGACCCTGACACAGAGGTGAAGCGTATCTGCGAGACCCTGGCCAACGGCGCGCAGAAGGGCCTGCCGCTTCGGTACATGTTCTGCTGCAACGGGGACCAGTACATCGCCTACGCCGACCAGAAGGGCGTCATGGAGAAGACCCTGCCCGTCTGCCCACAGCTGAGACAGGGCGAGAACTACGACTTCTATGTCATCCCCGGCGGCGTGCACGACATGAAGGCCTGGCAGCTCCACCTCTACCACGCACAGCAAATTTTTTTTAGATAAAAAAGGGGAGAGAAAACAATGAACAGGAAAAAGATGTTACTTCCGGCAGCCGTATGTATGGCAATGCTTCTGGCAGCCTGTGGCAGTACGGACAAGACAACAGAGACCACTTCCATCATGCAGCCGATGGAAACCGCCACCACACAGGAGAAGGCGGAACAGCCGGCAGAGCAGAACCAGGCTGCGGCGGATCAGAAAAGAGCAGCAGACCGGGGACACATTCAACGCAAGAGACTACCTGGAGTAAAGACATCGCTGGAAGAGCGCTGAATTAAAGGGGCCTGCAGCAGATGCTGCAGGCCCCTTTAACCTCCCTACAGGGAGGGTAGTACCGGGCGGTTGTTGGTGACGACAGCCGAGGTATCGGCCTGATGGCCGGTCTGCTCCCTGTATGCATCGGCTGCTTCATGATCCTCATTGCGTCTGCGCAGCTGCTGTTCGCGCTTATGTTCCTCGCGCTCCCTCTCTTCACGCTCCCTGGTCCGCTGGACCTTGCGCTCCGGATCCGTCGCGGTCTGATAAGGATCCTTCAGGTCATTATGCTTTTGTATCATCTTCTCCTGCAGGGCCTTGAGGCTGGTGGTGTTCACCCCGGTGGGGCCCTCCTCGCTGATGCCCATTCCGACGCCTGTGGCCATGGCATTGAGACGGTTGTGCATGTAACTGCCACCCCCCAGACTCCTGCTCTTGTTGCTGTATGTGTAGGAGCCTCTCTTTGTCGGGACTTTCGAGGTGACTTCCACGGTTTGCTCGTGAAACTTGGTCAGGACTCTGTCTGAGATCTTGTTCAGAGGATCCGTGGGCTGCAGGAATTTCGTCGAATTGATGAGGTTGGAACGGGCACTCTCCATCCGCTCGATGTGTAGCTGGATGTCAATAAAGTGATCGTTATTGATCAGTCCTTTCTGCGTCATCACTCTTTCTACCTTCTTGAACTGCGTAATCGCCTGCTCATAGGCCTTATCGGCCTGAGCGACCGTCAGCTTATCATAATTGAGGTCACTGACTCCCTTCAGGTCCAGTTTGGGGAATGTCTCCTCCAGGAACTGAAACGCCTCAGCGTTGCGCGCATCCCGTGCAAGGCCGTTGTTGTAATTGTTCAGCATGTTCTCAGCCATCTGGTGGAGCGACCGGGCATATCTGATGCGCTGCTTGCCCTCTGCATGGCGCATGAAGGAGAAGAAACCGTTCCGTTCATTCAGGTAGGTCTGGGCGGTATCACGCAGTCTGTTTATTTTTCCCCGGATCTGATCCGGGTTGTCCCTGTTGACACGCAGATTCATAACGTCACGGAGCGCATCGCGCATGGCGGTGTATTCGGGGGAGTCCGGATCTCCGTTGGCCTTGGGCGTATTGACATTCTTCATGAGCTCCCGCATGCTGCGCTGGAAGGTGGTGAGCTGGTTATAGGCATTGATGTTCTCCCCCCTGGGGACCGAGATGGTGCCAAGGGAGTCGTTGTTTAAGAGGACCTTGGTGGTGGTCAGTGCCTTCAGTGCCTTCAGCTCTTGCTTACGCCACTCTAAGGCGAGCTTGTCGGTATTGACAGCTTTCAGGTCCCGCCGCGCATCGTTCTTCCATTTATTGTCAATGGCCTTCTCAGCGGTCAGGACATCCTTATTCCTGGCCTTGTTCCGGTTCATGTGCTTCAGGACCTGCTGCTCCTTGGCGAGACCCTGATCCTTCCCAAGCGTGTGGTTTTCAGGCGCATTGGGGTCATAGATCGGCTGGCCCGGCTTGGCGTTCCCCGCTATCAGCTTCGCATCCTCATATGCCTTGTTGTAACGCTCTTTCAGCGCGTTACGCTGATCCTTGTTCAGCGGTTTGTTCTCATCGATGGTCGTCCGGTTGCCCAGAGGATCCGGCACCTGATCCTGAGGGACGTTCATGCTTCTGGCGATGTCGCTCCTTTGCTGCTGGATCTTCCGATACCGGTCTGATTCCCACATTTTGGCGGTCCTGGTCTTTTTGCGGGCTTCGTTGTACCTCGCCGTGCGGTTCAGCCTGATGTTGTACACATTGTTTTGGATCTGATTGGGGTTGACGGTATCCAGTGACTCTTTGGCCTCCTCGCCGCCACGTTTCTGGATATCAGTACGCATGGTCTGCGTCAGGGAAGAGAGCCCGCCTGTAAACCTCTCGATGTTGTCGCCGAAGACAAACGTCATCGATTCGTGGTCGTTCTCCTTGCGGATCAGCTGCTCGGCATCGATGAGCGCCGTCTGATCGGTCTCCAGACGTTCCTCCTCCAGCGACCGGATGCGCTCCTGACGTGCGCCGATCTCCCCGTCCAGGTTCTGTATGCCGTAAACGTCTTCCTCTTCTTCCTCTTCGATGGCGTTGATATTGACGTAACCGCCCTGATCCGGAGCATCCACCTTATCCTGGGAATTCTCCTCCTGTTCCGCCCTATTATCCGCCTCCTGACGCTCCCGCAGCTGTTCCTGCTGGAACTTGAGATCCTCGATATCTTTCTTGGTAAACGCTATGTTATCCGCCTGTTTCTGAGACTCCAGCGCGTCCACACCGATACGGAACACCGGCAGTTTCGTCATCGCCTGTTCCGCCAAATCCAGTTCATGGGCGTTCGAAAAGTATTTTAAGTTGACGGCCATACTGTGGAAGAGCTTGCTGGGCACTGTCTCCTGCGGCGAATTGTGGATGACGCGGCCCATGCTGAACTGCTCACTGGCATAGAGCAGATAGTCCAGGACACTGTTCTCCAATGCATGGCCATGATACTGGCGCCTGGGTATGGGGTTCCCATCCTGATCCATCTCGATGGCCTCATCCTCCGCCCGGGTCTGCGCCCTGCGCTCCGTGAGCTTGTTGTAGATGCGGCTGTTGAAATCGATCACGTACTCCATACCCGCATCTGTGAGGATGAATCCACCGTTTCCGTCAGAGACACGCAGATGGTCATTCTGCAGGATCTGATCCATGATGGTATCGGATTCAAGCCCGATATTGTGCCAGAACTGTGCGTCCTCATTCTTATACGCATCGGCGAACCGTTCCATGAAACCGGTCATCATCTTCAACACACCCACGTCATTCAGTGTCATCTTCTTCTCATACTGAGCCATCTCTGTGTCCTCCTTCTACGGAAAGTGCCTCGGGCTGCTCTGAATCCCTGTTATCTTATTATACATCAATATACAACGCAGCACCAAAAAGTCCACGCCAAAATCATCGGAATCTTGAATACTCCGAATATCCGGTAGTACCACTTTTGACGTGACCATTTTGATTATGGTAAAATTTTATGGTTAAGATGCACACGGCGACACAGAGGAAGAAGCTGCTCCGCAGCGTGCGGACGGCGCTACCCAATATCGAAATGGAAGAGCAGTTCGTTATTGAGTATCATATCACAGGAGGTTCATATACATGGAAGCAGCACGGATCTGGGAGGAGGAGATCGTCATCCCGACCTATGAGGTGGGGGCGCCGGACAGGAATCCGATGTTCCTCGAGAAGCGGGTCTATCAGGGGAGCTCCGGACGCATCTACCCCTATCCCGCCACCAGCGACATCAGCTTGGACAGGACGGATCATACCTGGCACGCGGTCTGTCTGGAGAACCAGTACCTGAAGGTGATGATCCTGCCGGAGCTGGGGGGCAGGATCCAGCGGGCGACGGACAAGACCAACGGCTACGATTTCATCTATTACAATCACGTCATCAAACCGGCGCTGGTGGGGCTCCTGGGACCCTGGATCTCCGGCGGCATCGAGTTCAACTGGCCCCAGCACCACAGGCCGACGACCTATATGCCGGTGGACCACCAGCTCGTTACGAACGAGGACGGCAGCGTGACGCTGCAGACCTCCGACGTGGATCAGATGTACGGCACCAAGGAGGTCACTTCTTTCACGCTTTACCCTGATAAAGCCTATATCGAGATCCGCGGCCAGCTCTACAACCGAACCAATCTCCCGCATACCTTCCGCTGGTGGGCCAATCCCGCGGTATCCGTCAACGCCCATACGCGGTCCATCTTCCCGCCGGATGTGCACAACGTCTATGACCACGGCAAACGCGCCGTATCCCGTTTCCCCATCGCCACCGGAGAATACTACAAGTACGATTACAGCGAGGGCGTGGACATCTCGCGCTACCGCAATGTCCCGGTACCCACCTCCTATATGGCAGAGCGCTCGGACTATGATTTCGTCGGCAACTATGACGACAGCGTGGACGCCGGACTCCTGCACATCGCCGATCACCACATCTCTCCGGGCAAAAAGCAGTGGACCTGGGGCTGCGGGGATTTCGGCAAGGCCTGGGACAGAAACCTCACCGACGCAGACGGCCCCTACATCGAGCTGATGACGGGGATGTACTGCGAGAACCAGCCCGATTTCTCATGGCTGGCCCCCTTCGAGGAGAAGCGCTTCTGCCAGTATTTCATGCCCTACAAGCTGGTGGGACAGGTGAGCAACGCAAGCAAAGAGGCCGTCCTGCGTATGGAACCCCTGCAGGGTGCGCTGCATCTCGTGATCTATGCCACAGCGGCATATGAGGACGCACAGATCGTGATCACGGAGCAGGGACGGGAGCTTGCCCGGGAGACGGTGACGGTCTCTCCGACACAAGTCTACGACGGGACGATCGCTGCCGCTTATGAGGATGCGACCCGGGTCCGGGTGTCCGTGCAGCATGGCGGCAGGGAACTGGTGTCCTGCAGACTGGAGGAACAGGGGATCCCGGAGCTGGCGGAGCCTGCCAGAGCACCGGCCCATCCCCGGGAGACACGGACGACTGAGGAGCTCTATCTCACGGCGCAGCACATCGAGCAGTACCGCCATGCCACCTGGCTGCCGGATCCCTATTACCTGGAGGGACTTAAGCGCGACCCGGGGGACAGCAGGATCAACAATGCCTACGGCCTGCTGCTGCTGCGCCGCGGTCAGTTCGAGAAGGCAGAGGGGTACTTCCGTACGGCGATCCGGCGGCTGACCGGGGACGGGATGTTCAACAACCCCTACAACGGGGAGGCCTTCTACAACCTGGGACTGGCGCTGTTCTATCAGGAGAGATATGAGGAGGCCTTTGATGCGTTCTACAAGGCGACCTGGTCCAATGAACAGCAGGAGATGGCGTTCTACTACCTGGCAGCGATCGCCGCGGCACGCGGGGCTTATGAGGAGGCCCTTGCGTTTGTCGAGCGGGGCCTGGTGAAGAACGCGCACAATGTCAAGGCCAGGGGCCTCAAGGCGGGGATCCTCCTTCGGCTGGGGCGCAGAGAGGAGGCACAGGCGCAGATCGTGGACAACCTTGCGCTGGATGCCTTTGACTGGGTGAGCCGGTTCTGGCAGGCAGAGAGCAGCACGGGTGCTGCGCGGGAGAGCCATCTCATGGCCTGCCGGCTGCTGATGGCCAGGCCCTCTGAGGCTGTGCTGCTCATCGCCTCGGATCTGGCGGAAGCAGGCTTCTATGAGGAGGCCATCCGGGCGCTGTCGCTCTGTGAAGAGGCGCGGCCGATGCTGCACTATTACAGAGGATACTTCCTCTCGAAGCTCGGACGGGAGAGCGAGGCGCTGGACGCCTTCCGTGAGGCGGCAGCCTGCGACCCGACCTGCACCTTCCCGAACAAGCTCCAGGATCTGCAGGTGCTGCTCCTGGTCACGGACACGCGGCCCGAGGACGGCTATGCCTGGTACTATCTGGGCAATCTCCTCTATGACAAGCTGCAGTTCGATGAGGCAATCGATGCCTGGGAGAAAGGCGTGGCGCGTCTGCCGCAGTTCCCGACGGTGCGGCGTAACCTGGCGATCGCGCTGTACAACAAGCGCGGAGACAGAGAACGGGCGCGGGCACTCATGGAGGAGGCGTACGCACTGGATGAGACGGACGCCCGCATCCTTCTGGAGCTGGATCAGCTCTACAGAGGCCTGAACCGCACCCCGGAGGAGCGGCTGGCATTCCTGCGCGGTCATGAGACGCAGGTGCGGAGCCGGGATGATCTCTACGTGGCGTTCATCACCCTGCTGAATCTCTGCGGACAGGAGGAGGAGGCGCTGGATCGGATGAGACAGCACACCTTCCGGACCTGGGAGGGCGCGGAGGGTAAGGTCTCCGCGCAGTTCAAGACATCTCTACTTGCGCTGGCCAGAAGGGCCCTTGCTGCAGGGGATCCTGCCACAGCCAGAACCATGCTGGAGGAGGCGCTGTCCTACCCGGAGAACCTGGGCGAGGGACGGCTGGAGGGGACGAAGGACAACCATCTGTATTACTGGCTGGGTATCGCGCAGGAGCGGCTGGGAGAGCCGGATGCCGCAAGGGAGAGCTTTGAGCGCGCCATCCTCGGTGCCCAGGAGGTGGCCGGTGTGATGTACTACTATGACCAGCCGGCCGATATGCTGCTGTACCAGGGCAGAGCGCTGGAG
>JAFSYF010000130.1 GCA_017443695.1 Butyrivibrio sp. | reverse complement strand
TCCGATCTCCATCGATCTGGCTTGCCACAAGCTTTGCCACGGTACGACCCATCTGCTTGTGCTCCGCCAGTGTGGAATTGTGATACAGGTAGAAGCAGATGGCAGTCGTCACCAGCGCGATAAACAACGTAATCGCAGCAATCAGTGTGAGTATCTTGGTCCTCAGGCTCGCTCCCCTGGAATAGCTGCGGCTCGCTGCGTCGCGTTCCTCCTCCGAGAGCGGGGTCTGACGCCAGCCATCCATCCGGCAGCGTCTGCGGATGCTCTCCGGGATGAACCGCATCAGGACGACGGAGATCAGCACCGTCACGGCCTTGTCTATCAGGTCAAGGAAAAAATCCGAGAGGAACTGCGCCCAGAACAGCGGCAGCCGCCCGGTTTCATACAGCATCCGTGCATAGGGGGCAGAGATCCCCTCACCCATGCCATAGCCATACAGGAACCACGTCAGGATGCTGCCCAGACCACCCCCCAGCGCCGCAAGCACCAGGATGACCACCGGGAGCCTGTACCATCTGTCGAAGAAGCCTTTGCGCTGCAGCCAGGTGCAGGCTGCGGCGATGAGTACCGTCACAATACAGTAGTAGGCGGTACCGGGATCCGTTGCCGCAACATTGACCAGATTGGAGACGTAGCCCATGGCAACACCCGGCAGATACCCACCGATGGTGGCCACAATGACCGTACCGATGTTGTCGAGATACAGCGGGACACCCAGAATCCCGGGAATCTTGGAACCCAGGACATTAAGGGCAACACCAACGATACAGAGAATCAGCGCATACCATAACTGCTGCCGCCAATTCCGGACTGCTTCCCGTTCATCTGTCGCCTGCATCTGACTGCTCCCTCCGGGGCTGAACCAGTGACCCCTTTTCCCAGTTACTCACCTTTCATCATAGCACATCAGACACCTGGCATCAAGATTCCGTGGCCCGCTCAGAACCTGGCGCTCAAAACCTGTATGGAGGACGCATGACCCCATTCTCCGTGACAATCCCGGTGATGAGACTGTGGTCTGTCACGTCAAAAGCCGGGTTGTAGACATCGATCCCCTCCGGCGCCATCCGTGCACTGTACCACAGCTCAGTGACCTCGGAAGCATCCCGCTGCTCGATGACGATATCGGCCCCGGTGGGCGTCTGCGGGTCGATGGTGGAACTGGGGGCACAGACATAGAACGGAATCCCATAATGCTTCGCCAGAATCGCGACACCGCTGGTACCGATCTTGTTGGCAGCGTCCCCATTGGCCGCCACTCTGTCACAGCCCACGAAGACCGCCTGTATCCTGCCGGACTGCATCAGCGCAGATGCCATGTTATCGCACAGGAGCGTTGTCTCAATCCCCGCGGAAGAGACCTCGAAGGAAGTCAGACGGGCACCCTGCAGGAGGGGTCTCGTCTCATCGCAATAGACATGGATATGATAGCCCCGTTCATGTGCGAGATACATGGGGGCTGTGGCGGTGCCGTAACGGGAGGTCGCAAGCTGCCCCGCATTGCAGTGGGTGAGGATCCCGTCGCCGTCATGGATGAGCGTCAGTCCATGCTCCCCGATCCGCCGGCAGATATCGGTATCCTCCTCCCGGATCGCCTCTGCCTCTCTGCGCATGGCTTCGCGTAGGCCTGCGATGTCCGCCCCTGCTGCCGCGCATGCCTCTGCCTGTTTCATCATCCGTCCCAACGCCCAGGAGAGATTGACTGCCGTGGGGCGTGATGAATTCAGATAGTCCGCCTGCTGCCGCAGCTTATTAAGGAAATCCGCCGTCGTCTCCGCCTCGATCTGCCCGGCCAGGATATACATCCCGTAGCCCGCCGTCACCCCGATGGCCGGTGCACCACGCACCTGCAGCCGGTAGATGGCCTCCCAGATCTCCTGTGCCGTTCTCAGCCGGATCAGCTCGATCCGTCCCGGCAACAGCGTCTGGTCGATGATCTCGATGGCGTCACCCGCATCGGCCAGCGCCACGGTAGGGATTTCAAGTATGCTTTTCATTCAGGCTCATCTCCACATATTGTCTTGTAAACAGTGAGTGATAGTAACCGTGCTGTGCCAGCAGCTCCTCATGGGTGCCGCGCTCGATGATCCTGCCATCCCTCACCACCAGAATGATATCGGCATCCACGATGGTACTCAGACGGTGGGCGATCACGAAGCTGGTTCTGCCCTTCGTAACGACCTTGATCGCATCCTGGATCGCCCTCTCTGTTACGGTATCAATCGAGCTGGTGGCCTCATCCAGCACCAGGATCCGCGGATCTGCCAGAATCGCCCGGGCGAAGGACAGCAGCTGCTTCTCTCCCGTGGAGAGCATCGCGCCTCCCTCACCGACATCACTGTCCAGCCCATGGTCCATTCTGCGTACAATCCCGTCTGCCGAAACCAGCCGCAGGGCCTCCCAGATCCCCTCATCCGTGGCGTCTGGCTTGCCGTAGCGCAGATTCTCCCGGACAGTGCCGGAGAACAGATGCGGGGTCTGGAGCACATAGCCGATACTGGAATGGAGCCAGAGCTGACTGCGCTCCCTGGCATCCCGTCCGTCGATCAGCACAGTTCCACTTGTCGGTTCGAAGAAACGACAGACCAGATTCACCAGGGTTGATTTCCCTGCGCCGGTCTCCCCGACGATGGCCACATTCGTCCCCTGCGGCACCTTCAGATCGAAATGGGACAGGACGATCTCATCCCCGTCCGGATACCGGAAGGTCACATCCCTGAACTCCACATCACCGATGAGCTTCTCCCAGTTCTCCTTCTTCGGATGGAAGGTGTCGCCGTATTTCTCAATCACCTCCGGGCTGTCGGCCACATCCGACGCCGTGCTAAGCAACCTCGTCAGCCGTTCCACATTTACCTGGATCGCGATCAGCTCGGAGAAGGTCTGGATCACATTCTGGATGGGTTCCAGGATGCCCAGGGCGTAGGACAGGAATACCGACAGCGTACCGATCTGCATGACCTGCGCCATGGTCATCATCCCGCCGCGCCACAGCACCAGTGAGAGCGCCACCCCGGACAGGAAGGTCACCGACGCGGAGAACAGTGCTGAAACATGCGTGGCGCCCACACTGGTCCGACGCATATTCTCCGTATCCTTCTCAAAATCATTCTGGATCCGGCGCTCGATCACCAGCGTCTTGATGGCTCTCGCCCCGGTGATGCCCTCGTTGATGTCACTGGTGATGGTGGAGTTGATCTCACGGATCTTTCTGTTCAGCACGATCAGCCGTGTCTGGAAAAAACTGATCAGCACGACGGCCACCGGCACCAGTGCCAGAATATAGAGAGCGAGCCGCCAGTTGATGGACAGCATCACCACCAGCACACAGAGGATATAGCTGCCGTTCCAGATGATATCCATGAGCCGCCAGGCCATCATGACGCCGATCTTACCGGTATCGGACATCACGCGGGCATGGATGTAGCCCACATTGTTCTGGTTGAAATAGGAGAAGGAGAGGGTCTGCAGGTGATTGAATGCCGCATTGCGCAGATCCCTGTCCACGCTCATCTCCACCTGACCGCACCAGTAGCAGGTGATGAAGTTGTTCAGCGTCTGCAGAACCAGCATCCCCACATAGAGCAGTATGAAGGTCTTCAGGCCCACCAGGGTCCCCTGTGTGACGAAATGATTCAGCGCATACTGATTAAAGAGCGGATAGGCGGAATCCGCCAGGCTCGACAGTATGCCCATCAGAATCATCAGAACGATGCGCGGCACATATTGTTTGATATACGGATACAGCCTCGGGATCCCAAAGAACGGGAGCCGGATGATCTGCTGTTCCTTGCTGTCTGGCCCGTTCATGATACTGCCTCCGTTGAGGCGCCGCTGTTGCCATCAGCACCTGCCATCTGAATGTCGTAAATACGGCGGTATATGCCGTTCTTCTGTAACAAAGTCTCGTGGTCGCCCTGCTCCGCGATGCGCCCGCGATCCAGTACGATGATCTGATCCGCGTGCATCAGCGTCGTAATCCGGTGGGAGATCAGGATCACCGTGGATCCCGTCAGATTCTCCTGCAGTGCGGTACGGATCCGTTCATCCGTCTCCGTATCCACCGCCGAGAGGGAATCATCGAAGATCATAATCGTCGGCATGCCCACCAGCATCTGTGCGATGGCAGCCCGCTGCTTCTGCCCGCCGGAGAGGGTCACGCCCCGCTCGCCGACGAAGGTCTCATAGCCGGCCGAGAAGCTGTCAATGGTCTCATCCAACGCCGCTATCCTGGCTGCGTGCCGTACTTTGTTCATGTCTGTCTGACTCTGGGTGATGCTGATATTCTCTGACAGCGTCCGGGAGAACAGGAACGGCTCCTGCAGCACCAGACCGATGTGGCTGCGCAGGTAGTACCGGTCAATCTCCCGGATGTCCACATCTCCGATGGTGATGGACCCATGCTCCTCCGGCAGCTCATAGAGCCGGTCCAGCAGGTACATCATGGTGGACTTGCCGGAACCCGTGCCACCCAGAATACCCACCGTGGAGCCTGCCTTGATCCGGAAGGATACGTCATGGAGCACCTCTGCCGACCCGTTATCATAGACATAGGACACATGATCAAAGGCGATATCCCGGTCCATCGGCGGTTTGCGGGTCTCCCCGGCGGTTCCCTCGACCCTGGCATTCATGATGTAGCAGATACGATCGATGGAGATGCCGGCCTTACTCATCTCGGAGATCACGCGGCCCAGTCCGCGGACGGGCCAGGTCAGCATCCCGTTGTAGGAGACGAAGGCGATGTACTGTCCCACGGTGATGTCCCCATGGACACAGAAAACAGCCCCCACCACGGTGACCAGCATGATCTGCAGACCGGAGATCAGATCATTGGAGCACCAGAAGCCTGCCAGGAGACGCATGAGGCGGATCCACATCCGGGTATAATCCTCGTTCTTGGTCTCGAAGCGCTCTCTTTCATAGATTTCCCGGCCAAAGGCCCTGACCACACGTACGCCGGTGAGGTTCTCCTGCGCGATAGCAGACAGCGCGCCCTCCTCCTCATCCGCATGGCGGAAGGCATCCCCGATCCTGTTGTGGAAGAACATGGAATACGCCAGGACGATCGGAATGAAGACCGCGGAGAAGATCGTCATCCGCGGACTGATCCCCACCATGAAATACATCCCCATGGCGATCAGGATGATGATGCGGAACATCATCACCAGCTGATCAGCAATAAAGGCTTTGATGGTCTCCACATCCGAGGTACAGCGCTGGATGATATCGCCGGTATGATTCTCCCCATGCCAGGAGAAGGGCAGATGCTGGATATGGTCAAACAGCGTATCCCGCATGCGCCGCATCAGCTTCTCCGCGCCCTTGCTGTTCAGGAGCCGGACCAGATAGCGGCAGATGCCGGTCAGCAGTGCGATACAGGCAACCGTGATGGCCATTCGCCAGATCTGCGCACGCAGCACCTCCTGCCCGCCCAGGAAGGCGACAATGACACCCACATAGGCCGGCAGCGTACTCTGCCCAGCTGTGAGCAGATAGTCCACCGTGTACTGAATGAGCTTGGGATTCAGCATATCCAGGAAGGATACACAGAAAGAGAAGAACACCACCCACAGAAAATAGTGGGTGCTGCCCTTCAGGAAATAAAGCACCATGGAGGAACGGCTGGGAAACCGTTCCCCCTTCCCGGGCTTATAGGGTTCTTTCTCCTGCTGATGCATGACATCTCCTGTAAAAAATGTAGAAGTGATGTCTTATCAGCATACCGCAACCCTGCGGTAAATACAAGCCTTACCTGGATTAATCCCTTGCAAACATTGGCGTAGAGAGATACCGGTCACCGGAATCCGGCAGGAGCACGACGATGTTCTTACCTGCATACTCCGGACGCTTTGCCAGCTCTGTCGCGGCCCAGAGTGCCGCGCCGGAGGAGATCCCCACCAGGATGCCTTCTGACAGTGCGATCTCCGCACCCACCCGGAAGGCGTCCTCGTTCTTCACCTGGATGATCTCATCGTAGATCTTCGTATCCAGCACCTTCGGAACGAAGCCGGCACCGATGCCCTGGGTCTTGTGGGGGCCGGGCTTGCCGCCGGAGAGAACAGGAGAGGATTCCGGCTCTACGGCGACGATCCTGACATCCGGATTCTGCTCACGGAGATAGGCACCCACACCGGTCAGGGTACCGCCGGTACCCACGCCCGCGACGAATACGTCCACCGCACCATCCGTATCCCGCCAGATCTCAGGGCCCGTGGTGGCCTTATGAATGGCCGGATTGGCCGGGTTGTCGAACTGTCCCAGGATGATGGAGTTGGGTGTCTGTGCCTGGAGCTCCTCCGCCTTCTCAATGGCTCCCTTCATTCCCTTGGCGCCCTCCGTCAGTACCAGCTCCGCACCATAGGCCTTTAAGAGATTGCGGCGCTCCACACTCATGGTGTCCGGCAGGGTCAGCACTGCCTTATAGCCTTTCGCAGCTGCAATCGCAGCGATACCGATGCCGGTATTACCGGAGGTGGGCTCGATGATGGTCGCCCCCTCGGTGATCAGTCCCTTCTTCTCTGCATCCTCGATCATCGCCAGCGCGATACGATCCTTGACAGAACCTGCCGGATTAAAATACTCCAACTTCAGGAGCAGCCTGGCATCCGTGATACCCTGCTTCTTCGCATAGCGATCCGCCTCCAGAAGCGGCGTGTTGCCCACCAGTTCCGTTGCTGCATGCTTGATATTGGCCATGATCTTATCCTCCCTTATTTCGTTTGGTTCGTTTTCTATCTTCTGTATTCCTACTGGTAAAGTGGGAATAAGGAGAGTATACGCCTCTCCTCTGACCCTGTCAAGCTATTATTTCATTTTAATTTCCGTTAATTGACCCGGCGCAGCGCCCTGACTGCGGGCCGCATCTTCATCGATGGTCACACGGACATAGCGGTCGGTGTAGCCGGCGAGGGTTCTGCCGCCCCCGGCGTCCTCCCGCCACTCCTCCCAGAGGACCTGTACAATCTCCCCGGCGAAGGTCGCGCGATAGGCTGCCGCCTGTTCGGCCGTCAGCGCAAGGAGCACATCGCTGCGTGCGGCCTTGACCGCTTCCGTAAGCTGTCCCTCCATCCCCGCCGCCACAGTGCCTGCCCGGGAGGAGAACTTGAAGACATGGATCTCGTACAGGGCCAGCGCCTCCAGAAAAGAAACCGTCTGCGCAAACTCCTCTTCCGTCTCCCCCGGAAATCCCACGATGACATCCGTGGTGATGGCGGGCCGGTCATAGATCCTGCGCAGGAGGGCCACCCCGGCAGCATATTCCGCCGTGGTATAATGACGGTTCATCCGCTGCAGTACACTGTCACAGCCGCTCTGCAGCGAGAGGTGGAAATGCGGACAGACGGCCGGTATCTGTGCCAGTCCCCGCACAAAATCCTCCGTAATAATACGGGGTTCCAGGGAGCCCAGCCGGATACGGGCAAGCCCCGGGATTTCTGCCAGTTCCCGGATCAGCGCCAGAAGGGCCGACCCGTCCAGTCCGGCGTGCGGCGCCGCCTGGTCCCTGCCATAGGAACTCAGGTGGATGCCGGTCAGCACCACCTCCCGGATCCCCTGGCTGACAAGCCCCCGAACTTCTTCGATGATCTCCGGCTGCAGACGGCTCCGGATCCTGCCGCGGGCATAGGGAATGATGCAGTAGCTGCAGAATTGGTTACAGCCATCCTGGATCTTGATGTAGGCGCGGGTATGGGAGGGCGGTGCAGACAGCCGGAAGGTTTCCTCATCCCTGGCGGCAGCTCGCCCGGTCAGGGCGGCCTCGATCTGTTCTACCACGGTCTTCTTGCCGGCATTGTCCACCGCCAGATCCCACAGCGGCGACTCCGTGTCCGCTTCTGCATCCGTCGGCGCGGTATGCGTATCTACATAGCAGCCCATGGCGACGATCAGTGCCTCCGGGTTCTGCTTTCTCGCCCGGTGGAGCATCTGTCTCGTCTTCCGATCTGCAATATTGGTCACCGTGCAGGTATTGATCACATAGACGTCCGCCGGCCCGTCAAAGGGTACAATTTCAAAACCGCGTGACCGGAGTTTTTCCGTCACGACATCCAATTCATACCCGTTGACCTTGCAACCCAGGTTGTGAAGTGCGACATTTTTCATAGGCAAACCAATCTTTTTTCGTCGAATCGTCGGTTGACTTTTATCCACCACCCGTTTAGTATAATGTGGAAAGGAGGTATAGTCCAATGAAAACTGTAAAGATCTCATTAAACTCTATCGATAAGGTTAAATCTTTCGTGAACGATATCACGAAGTTTGATTATGACTTCGATCTTGTGAGCGGACGCTATGTCATTGATGCGAAGTCGATCATGGGTATCTTCTCTCTGGATCTGTCCAAGCCGATCGACCTCAACATTCACGCTGAGGATGGCACGGATGAGGTACTGAACGTCCTCAAGGCTTACATGGTCTGAGATTCAGAAGACCCGTATCAAAATCACACGCCCCTTCCGCAAATCGGTGGATCCTGTGGGCGTCAACATATGAGATAAGCCTTACCGAGAGAAGCAGTTCCGGCCTGTAAAAAGGGGAACTGCTTCGTTTTTTATGCACAGAGCCGCCCATTGGATGATGTCACCTTCGGTGACGGGCGGCTCGCGCACGAGCAGGGTCGATAACCCCCCTACTCGAATATTCTTAATAGACGCCTGTGATCTCCCTCACTTCATCTGTATCCAGTGCCTGCTGCACCAGATTGTCAATCTCCCCGGACAGGAGCCGCTCATGCCGGCGGATGATCTCCCGGCGGGGCTTCGTCACCGGATGTCTGGCCACGAAGATCGTGCAGCAGTCCTCATAGGGCAGGATCGAGGTGTCATACGCGCCAATGGCTTCGGACCGGTCGATGATATCCTGCTTGTCAAAAGCGATCAGCGGACGGTACACCGGCATCGTCTCCACCACCTCATCCGTACACAGTAAGCTCTCCATGGTCTGGGAGGCCACCTGTCCGATGCTCTCTCCTGTCACCAGCCCCATGGCTCCGGCTTCTATGCCGAGCCGCTCCGCGATCCGCATCATATAACGGCGCATGATGATGGTCAGCTCGTCATGGGGGCATTTCTCATAAATATACATCTGGATCGCTGTAAAGTTGATGATGTGCAGCCGGATCGGTCCCGTATATTTCGCAAGGATGGCCGCCAGATCCACCACCTTCTGCAGCGCACGCTCACTGGTATAGGGCGGTGCATTGAAATAGACTGCGTCCAGGATCACCCCCCGTCTCGCCACCATATAGCCCGCCACAGGGGAATCGATGCCGCCGGATAACAGGAGCATGGCGCGTCCACCGGTTCCCAGCGGCATACCGCCGGGACCCTCAATGACCTGTGAGAACAGATTGACCTGCTCCCGCAGCTCCACATGGAACAGGATATCCGGTGCATGGACATCCACACAGAGTCCCGGGCAGGCATCCAGAACGGCTGCCCCGATCTCTGCCCCCAACTCCATGGAATCCATCGGATAGGTCTTGTCCACACGGCGCACCTGAATCTTGAAGGAGGTTTTCTCTCCCGTCGTATCCGCTGTCTCACGGGGGTATACCGACTTCAGAAAATCCACCACTGCAGCGGAGAGCGCCTCCGGCGTGGGGAGCTTCCCTTTTCCGTGGCCATCCGCCGGCATGATCCGCGGGATACACACCGCAGGACAGATCCCGTTGATTCCGAACACATGCTGCAGCGCCTGAATGGTCTCATCAAAATCATAGTGCTGCGCCTCGACATAGATCCGTCCCGTGACGCGACGTACCCGGAACTCGCCCGCGCAGGGCGTCAGTGCTTCTTCGATGCGGCGAACCAGCGTATCCTCAAAGGCACTCCGGTTTTTGCCTTTCACCGCGATCTCGGCATATTTGATCAGAAAAGCCTGATAATCCATATTTTTCCTTTCTGGGTTCTCACTTATCTTATCGTCTGGTGAAGCGCCGGAGCATGGGGACGATCTGTGCCAGCGCAGCAGCGGCGGCATCCAGCTCCTCCCTAGTCGTTGTCACAGAGAGACTGATGCGTATCGTGCTCTCCAGAAGCGCCTCCGGCAGACCGATGGCGGAGAGTGTCCCGGAGACATGCGGTGCGTTGGAAGCGCAGGCACTGCCCGCGGAGACATAGATTTCCTTATCCTCCAGTGCGTGGAGCAGCACCTCTGCCCGTACGCCCGGTACCGACAGGGAGACGATATGGGGTGCCACCCGCTCCGGCCGATTGGTCTCCCCAAGATATGCCGGTCCGTTAATTCGAATATCCGTCAGGGTCTCTGTGATCTGCTTCACAAAATGCTGCCGCAGCGCATACAGGCGCGCCGCATCCTCCGTCAGGTCCCGACAGGCCATCTCCGCTGCCAGACCCATCCCGGCGATCCCCGGCACATTGTGGGTACCCGAGCGCAGCCCATTCTGCTGTCCGCCGCCATCTATCTCCGGTATGAGGCGGACCCCGTCCCGAATGTAGAGAAACCCGATCCCCTTTGGTCCACGGAGCTTATGCCCGCTCACCGCCAGCAGATCAATGCCCTGCTTCTTTGGTTGCAGCGGGATCTTGCTGTATCCCTGTACCGCGTCAGTGTGGAATAGCGCCTCCGGACACCGCTCATGTGTCAGAGCAGCCAACTCAGCAATCGGTTCCACCGTACCGATCTCATTGTTCACCGTCATCACGGAGACCAGGATCGTGTCCTTCCGCAGGGCCGCCGCCAACGCTTCCGGCTGTACCAGCCCCTCGCTGTCCACCGGGAGATACGTCACCTCGAAGCCCTCCGCCTCCAGTGACTGCATGGTCCGCAGCACCGCCGGATGTTCGATCTTCGTTGTGATCAGATGCCTGCCCCGTCTCGCACAGGCATGAGCTGCACCCTTGATGGCCAGATTGTCAGATTCCGTTCCACCGGAGGTGAACAGAATCTCCTGCCTCTTACAGCCCAGCGTCCGGGCAATCTGTTCTGCCGCCGTCCGTACCAGCCCTTCCGCCACGACACCCATATGGTGCATACTGGAAGGGTTGCCAAAATCCGTGCGCATACAGTCACAGACCAATGCTGTCACTTCCTCCGAACACCGGGTTGTCGCCGAATTATCCAGATAGATCATCCTGTCTGTTTTCCTCTATAAACCCTGTAATACGTAATTCAACCATGCCAGAATGGTGAAGCCGGCGGTCTCTGTGCGGAGGATACGCGGCCCCATGGTAAAACACGCACAGCCCGCCTCCCGGGCGAGCCGTATCTCCTCCGTATCGAATCCGCCCTCCGGGCCGATCCAGACCGCAATCTGCCGCTCAGACTGCGCCACAGTCTCCTCCCCCAGTCCGTCGAAGATCTGCCTCGTCTCCGCCCATGACGCATCCGCCAGCTCATAGGGGAGCAGTCTGGTACCGATGCCTTCACGATCCATCAGTGCCAGCGCCTCCCGGAAGCTCACGGGAGTAAGTACCTCCGGCTGTATCCCTCGTCTGGACTGCCCGGCCGCGGATGCCGCGATGCCGGCCCAGCGGGCGCGCTTACTCTCCGCCTTCTTCGCATCCAGCCGGACAATACTGCGCTTCATGGCCACGGGGACAATCACCGCTGCACCAAGTTCCACCGACTTCTGAACGATGAGCTCCATCTTATCCGCTTTCGGCAGTCCCTGAAACAGCCAGATCTTTGCCGGCAGCTCAGATGCTTCCTTTTTGATAAAGCGTAACTCCCCCATCAGGACGGTGTCCTGGATTTCGATGACGCCAAAGCGGTATTCGCTGCCGTCATCCTTCAGCCGCACGGAGAATTCCTCGCCCGGCTTCAACCGCAGCACCCTCGTCAGATGATGGTACTCCTCTCCCTCCACACGGATGAGCGTCCGTCCATCCGGTGTCTGCACCAGCTGCGATGGTTCTGCAAAGATCTGCGTCATACCGGCAGGACACCCGTCAGACTGCACCATTCGCCATCCTCGCGCTGCTCGATCCGGACGAAGCCTGCGGCTTCCATTGCGGCCCGCACCGGCCCGTTCTTCTCCGTGAGGATGCCGGAGGTGATATAGGTGCCGCCCTTCTTCAGCAGGCGGGGTACCAGGGGTGTCAACGGCACCAGCACATAGGGCAGGATATTGGCGACCACGACATCATAGCGCGGCTCGTCCAGTCCTACAGCTGCCTGGATCTCCAGATCATCCAGGAGATTCCCCAGAAGAAGGGTGAACCGGCCGTCCGTCTGCGCTGACGAGAGTCCGTTGCGGGTGAGATTGTCCGCCACAGCAGGCACTGCCCCCGGATCCAGATCGGTCCCCAGAGCAGACGCCGCACCGGACAGCAGGGCGACAACCGAGAGGATGCCGGAGCCCGTGCCCACATCCAGCAGGCTGTCTCCCGGCTGCAGAGATCTGCGCAATGCACGGATCGCCAGTCTCGTGGACTCATGCTGCCCGGTGCCGAAGGCTGTGCCGGGATCAATACGCAGCGTCAGCGCCGCCGCTCCATCCCCTGCTTCCGCATCGGATGTCTCCTCATACCAGCTTGGTATGACATGGATATCATCAATGGAAAAAGGCCGGAAGAACTGCTTCCAGTTGTTGATCCAGTCCAGATCCTCCGTCAGCTCGACACTGACGGTGCCGTCCCCCACATCGGTGAAAGCACGGAGCGAATCCAGTACCTCCACGATGCGCTGCTGTACCTCATCGATGGAAGGCACCCGGTCCCCATAGATCTCTGCGAGCTCCGTTCCCTCCGGGAAATTTAATGCGCCGGTCTCCGGATCCAGCTCCACATAGAAGCTCAGAGTGGCCTCATCCTCCGATGAGGTACCCATAGCGGCATTGATGCCGGTCTCTTCCTCCTCCGCACACTGGAGATCATCCGTGAACATCTGCTCCTTCTCGGCAGCCGTCAGGGGCACATGATCCTCGATCTGTGCCCCTGACAACCCAATGTCCGCCATTTCGGCGATACAGATGTCCTCACTCTCCACGTTGGTACGTACACGGAACCGAACCCATCGCATGGCGTGTGCTCCTTTTTATTTCTTCTTCCCGAAGAAACCGCTGCCCTTCTTCTTGCCGCCGCCCTCGGGATTGTCACCGCCTTTATCCTGCGAGCTGGCCCGGTCTGCAGCCCCCAGGCTGTCTCCAGTCTTCTCATCAAAGGCTTTCAGCAGATCCTTCGCCTCCTTGGACAGCTTCTCCGGCACCTGAACCACCAGCGTCACATAGTGGTCACCTCGCACGTCCTTGTCCCTGAGGGTCGGTACACCCTTGCCCCGCAGCCGCACACGCGTATCGGTCTGTGTGCCGGGCTTCACATCATAGATCACCTTGCCGTCTACCGTATCGATGACCACCGATCCGCCCAGTGCCGCGATCGCATAGCTCATGGGCACCGTGGAATAGATGTCGTAATCCTGCCGCTGGAAGATCGGATGACCGCTCACCAGCACCTCCACCAGCAGATCCCCTCTGGGACCGCCGCCGGAGCCGGGCTCTCCCTTCTCACGGATACGGACACTCTGACCGCTGTCGATACCGGCAGGGATCGTCACCTTGATGTGTTTGCGGCTGGAGATGTAGCCGGTACCGTGGCAGTCCACGCACTTGTCCTTGATGACCTTGCCGGTGCCGGAACAATCCGGACAGGTCTGCACGTTCCGCACTGTTCCGAAGAAGGACTGCTGGGTGAACACCACCTGCCCCTTGCCGCCGCACTTGGCACACATCTGCGGCGTTGTTCCGGGTTTCGCACCGGTGCCATTACAGGTTCCGCAGGGATCCTTCAGCGTGAGCTCCAACTCCTTCTCGCAGCCAAAGACCGCCTCCAGGAAGGTGATGCGCACGCTGGTGCGGACATTGGCGCCCTTGGCCGGACCGTTTCTGGTACCGCCCCGCCTCGCGCCACCGAAGAAATCTCCGAAGATGCCGCCGAAGAGATCCTCGAAATCCATACTGCCCATATCGAAACCGCCGGCACCAAAACCACCCGCGCCATCGAAAGCCGCATGACCGAACTGATCATACTGTCTGCGCTTGTCCGCATCAGACAGAACGGCATACGCCTCAGAGGCCTCCTTGAACTTCTCGGCCGCTGCTTCATCACCGGGATTCATGTCCGGGTGATATTTCTTGGCCAGGGTTCGGTAGGCCTTCTTCAGGTCGTCCTCGGTGGCGTCTTTCGACACCCCGAGGACTTCATAATAGTCTCTTTTCTGCTCAGCCATCGCTTACACTTCTCTGAAATCGCCGTCGACTACATTATCGTCGCCCGTGCTGCCTGAGGACGCACAGCATCTCCTGCGGCACCGCCCATGTTCATGTTGGAGAAATCCGGCCCAGCGCCGCCGGCACCTGCCGCGCCCTGTGCCTGCTCATAGACCTTGGCGAACAGCGCCTGGGCATCGTTCATCAGCTTCTCCTTCTGGCTCTTGAGCTGATCGATCTCGCTGTCGGAGAGTTCCTTATCCTTGGTCTGCTCCAGTGTTTCCTTCAGCGCCTTCAGATCGTCCTCGACAGTGGCCTTGGCACCCGCGTCGATCTTGTCACCGACATCCTTCAGCGCCTTCTCTGTCTGGAATACGAAGCTGTCCGCATCGTTGCGGGCATCGATGCCCTCCTTGCGCTTGCGGTCCTGTGCCTCATATTCCGCCGCTTCCTTCACAGCCTTCTCGATATCCGCGTCGGACATGTTCGAGCCGGCGGTGATGGTGATGTGCTGCTCCTTGCCGGTGCCGAGATCCTTGGCGGAAACATTCACGATACCATTGGCATCGATATCAAAGGTGACCTCGATCTGCGGAACACCGCGCATAGCCGGCGGGATGCCGTCCAGACGGAACTGTCCGAGGCTCTTGTTGTCTCTTGCGAACTGACGCTCACCCTGCAGGACGTTGATGTCCACTGCGGTCTGATTGTCCGCCGCCGTAGAGAACACCTGGCTCTTCTTGGTCGGGATTGTGGTGTTGCGCTCGATGAGCTTGGTGGCCACACCGCCCATGGTCTCGATGGACAGGGACAGCGGCGTGACATCCAGCAGCAGGATATCTCCTGCACCGGCATCACCCGCCAGCTTACCACCCTGGATGGAGGCACCCAGCGCCACGCACTCATCCGGATTCAGGTTCTTGGAGGGTTCCTTGCCGGTGAGCTGCTTCACCTTCTCCACCACGCAGGGCACACGGGTGGAACCGCCGACCAGCAGCACCTGGCCGATATCCGAGTTGTTCAGACCCGCATCCTTCATGGCGTTCTGTACCGGGATCGCTGTCTTTTCCACCAGATCATGGATCAGCTCTTCGAACTTCGCACGGGTCAGATCCATGTCGAAATGCTTCGGGCCCTCTGCAGTTGCGGTGATGAAAGGCAGGTTGATGTTGGTCGTGGTGGAGCTAGAGAGCTCCTTCTTGGCCTTCTCCGCTGCTTCCTTCAGACGCTGCATCGCCATCTTATCACCGGAGAGATCGACACCCTCCTTATTCTTAAACTCGCTCACCATCCAGTTGATGATGCGCTGATCGAAATCATCACCACCGAGTCTCGTATCACCATTCGTCGCCAGCACCTCGATGACGCCGTCGCCGATCTCGATGATGGAAACATCGAAGGTACCGCCGCCCAGATCGTAGACCATGATCTTCTGTTCCTTCTCGTTATCCAGACCATAAGCCAGCGCAGCCGCAGTAGGCTCGTTGATGATACGCTCGACCTCCAGACCGGCGATCTTGCCGGCATCCTTGGTCGCCTGACGCTGTGCGTCATTGAAGTAAGCCGGTACTGTGATGACCGCCTGCGTGACCT
>JAFSYF010000129.1 GCA_017443695.1 Butyrivibrio sp. | reverse complement strand
CGACCGATTAGCCATATGCTGAGCAGGCCGCCTGGGGAGTGCTCCCAGGGGCCGACCGATTAGCCATATGCTGAGCAGGCCGCCTGGGGAGTGCTCCCAGGGGCCGACCGATTAGCCATATGCCGAGCAGGCCGCCCGAGGGATGCTCCAAGGGCCGACCGGAGCGGTGGAATTTCCTGTCGCACCAGCGATAATTTTTTTGTATACTGATTAAGTATGGCAGAACAGTTCAGAACAAGTTCTGAACTGTTACGCACGGGGCGCGGCTCTACACTTCGTTTCGGTCGGCGCATAGCCTCTTCGTTTCACTTCGGTCGGCACAGAACCGAGGTCCACCGGACCTCGTGTGCCGTCCACTGGACGTTGTGCGCCGCATTCCAATGCGCCCCGTGCTGGCTGAATCAGCATTACTGATACGCCCTCAGCAGCAAGTGCTTCGGGCTAGAGGAGGAGTAAGCGATGTTCGGAAGACAGCAAATGCAGCAAAACGTCCAGGCCCAGCAGCAGATCAGGATCAACGGACAACAGCAGATCCAGAAGAAAAAGACGCAGTTTCAGACACAGGTGGAGCATTTCTACATCGACCTCTCTTTTAAGCATAAGGAGGTCATCCCCAGCGACGAGCGGGATGCCATGCTCCAGGAGAACAGCGAGCTCATCAACGGCCGCAAGCTCGGCACCATGGAGAAGATCAAGGCGAAGAAGGAGTACAGCAAGAAACGCGAGCTGGCACAGAAGCGCTTCACCATGATCGACACCTACCAATCCAAACGGAACCAGGAGGTAGAGAGTATCAAGGCGGCGGTCAAACAGAAGAACCCGCAGATGGAGCTCGTTCGGGAACCCTACAAGATGATGCAGCTCCTGGATCAGGGCGACAGAGAGGGCTTCATCGAGGACGTCACGAGCAAGGATGACACCCGCTTCTGCACCGCCATGGACAAATTCTTTGATCAATTCCTGGAGGCGGACCTGTCCATTCTGGCCTTCAACAACGACGACGACCTCTTCCAGAACTACGAGGAGAAGAGGAAACTCGTCGACGCGGGCTGGAACGCCAAGAACATGCTGGCGGCATACCTGAACAAAGGCGGCTTCATGGCGCCGGAGAAACTGGAAGAGCTCCAGGTGCGGATCGATTACTGCCAGCAGATGAACGCGGTCTACCAGACCAGGGAGGAGCTGCAGCAGCATCCCCAGACCTGGATGCTCAGGGATCAGGACGTGGCGCGCTTAAGCGAACAGGAGGTCGAGGCCAAAGCGAACGCGGCAGGGGAGCGGATCACACAGCTCCAGGATCGGCTCAAAAACGGGCAGATGACGGAGAAACAGAAAGGACAGCTCACACGGCAGATCAACCGGCTCACGAACCTCCGCGACTATCTCTTCCAGCGGCTCATGAGCTACAAACATCAGCAGAGTGATACGACGCAGCCGTCCGCCGGCATGAGTGCCGAATCCTGCCTGGCGGAGATCCGCGAGCAGCGTAAGATTACCAGACAGAAACAGTGGGTGAAGGATGTGAAGGAGATGCGTACGGTGCAGGACAAGCTCGGCCAGTATGACGGAGAGGCCGCACTGGTATACATGCACCGCTATCATAAGACCGTGTCGGATCTGCAGAACCTGTCTGAAGAGGACGAAGCAAACATGCAGCAAGTCTGGCAGGAGCTGTATGGATCGAAGAGTGCCCTCTCGGCGGACGATCCGGACAAGCTCGCCCCGGTCCTCCAGGAGATGATAAAGGGCTTCCTCTTCCAGTTCTCCGAATCTGTCAGGCCGGGTGAGGTCAATGCGAATTACATTCAGCTGCAGGGACTCTCCAAGACCGACTGCTGGTCCGTGGGACAGGTGCGTGACACCCACTGGGGAACCAGTGCCGCCATCCATTTGTCACTCTACGAGATGCTTGGCAACATCCGTAAGCTCACGGATGAGAACAAGGAGGCCAGGGACCTGGTCATGCAGTCCCTGACGGAGCAGGAGCGCGCGCTCTATGACAAGGCATCGAAATACCTGGATCGGACCGGTGCGGCCGTCAGCGACCTGAGTGAGCTCATGTATCGGCACAATCTGGCAGAAGAGGAAGATATCGAACAGGCACGGATCGGCGAGCTGACCGACGATGAGTACAAGATCGATCGGAAGAAAGAAGAACAGGAAGAGGATGCCAGGCAGTTCCGGTTCATCACCTCATATCTGGCTGGTTTCGAGCAGGATTTTGCACGTATGTGGGCGACGAACAACGCCAGGATCTCGGTACAGGGGAATGGCGGCCAGCGACTGTGGGTGCAGAGACCCGCTGCCTGGACCGGCGGCATCGGTGCGCTGGGTGATTACGATGATTTACATCAGTATTCACATGACAACACTTTTGAGGCCATCACCCGGGAAGGCAAGAGACAGCATACGCTGGAGACAGCGAGACAGCAATAACAAGTGATATTGATTGGAGTTTCGATCATGCGAACGATTACGAGTATCGGAAAAGGGAATGAATCCTTCTTCAACCCGCTGTTCATGGGGGCACCGACGGGAGAGGGGATCGTCCGGCTGGGTGTCATCGAGAACGGCCGTGCGGCCGCCGCACTTTCCGCCGCGGTGAATGACGGCCGGGCGGACCTCGGCTGGTTCTACGTCGATGAGGAACTGCGCAGGAAGGGCATCGGACGATTCCTGCTGGAGAGCTTCCTCGAGGACGCGGAGGACGGCGGGATGACCTGTGTCTACGCCTGCTATCCCTGCAATGAGGCCCTGGACGCGCTGTTTGCAGACGAGGGCTTCCTGGTGATGCCCGGAGAGCCCTTCTGCAGCCTGGACACGGCAGAGGCCCTGGCCACCGAGCGGGTGACGGCCATCCTCAACTCCAACCTCACCTCCAATGTCCAGATGCTCAAGGACCTGGGCGTGATGGACCGCAAGGAGCTGATGCGGATCCTGAACAGTGAGCATCTGATGAAACAGGACCTGGACACCCTGGCCTGTGACCAGGAGCTCTCCGCGGTCGTTAAGGAGGAGGCGGCGGGACCGGAGGCGGTCCTCTTGTCAGACAGACAGGACAACCGCTACCTCCTGCAGTATCTCTACAACGACCGGTCGGACGAACCGGACAACCTCCTGCAGCTCATCCGGTACCTGGCGGAATCCATCCGGGATGATCCATCCTTCTCCGAACTGTGCTTCTCCCCGGCATCCAGCCACATCCGCAAGTTTACAGAGAAACTCGTGAGCGACCCGTCCCTGATCCGCGAACAAACCCTGACCAGTGTCGCAACGCTCGCATTTTAAACATGAAGGAGGTATTATGAAAATGAGATCAAAGACATGGATGAGGGCAAAACGTTTCCTGGCATTGCTGCTGACGGTGGTGATCACATCCGGCATCGTGAGCATCCCGGGCCATGCCGCGATGGAGCGGACACCGGCCGTGGAGGCACTGGTGGACTGGATCCAGTCCAGTGATACGGTAATGACAAACTCTAATAATCCCGCCCGTAGGCTTATCGATGAAAACGGAACCCAGCTGGACATCAGTTATGTGCTGAAAACGGAGATCATTCAGTTCCATGGGCACTGGACGGAGCAGGGCAAAGAAATCGGCTGTGCACTTGGGTATTCCCTGAACCCGGAGACAGTGAAATTCCCCTACTGCCAGTTCCAGGTCCATCCGTATTATGAGGTAGCCGGTCTGGAAGGCAGAAGCCTCATTGGTGTCGCAAACGTGAATCCCGCGGAAGTTGATCCGGATCAGGCCGATGCACTGCAGTTCCATTGGGGTGACCGCGATACAAAGGAAACCCTCAGAGAGGCCACAGAGGAGGAGAATCAGTTTATGAGCCAGCTCCTGGTCACCCTGCTGCGGGACAGTGATGAGGTGCTTGCGGACAAACTCTTCATGAATATGGGGGATCTGGGCTTCACCGCTTATGAGGAGGGGATCTATAAGGATGGCAGCAGCGAGAGCAGGACGCTGCAGATCGGGGATTGCTTCACTGTCGGGGACATCTCCTATCAGATCACCCGGGCGGATGCCGAAGTCTCCGTGATCGGGATCACCGGTGACGCCGACATCATCATCCCTGCGGTTGTCACGCAGAACGGCACCGACTACCAGGTCACCGCCATCTCCGCCCGGGTGGCAGCAAACTACACCGGGCTCCGGAGCCTGACCATTCCCGGCTCAGTCAGGAAGATCGGCAAGAAGGCCTTCCTGAAGTGCAGTTCCCTGGACACCATCCGGGTAGACGGTTCCGCACTGACATCTGTCGGCAAGAATGCGTTCAAGGGCATCGCTGCCAAGACGAAGGTCGTCATCACCGGCGGTGACTTCGAAACCGTGAAAAACCTGTTCTCCAAAGCAACGAAGAGCACACTGCGCTTTAAGTAACGGAAGCCAGGGGGACGGTTCTACTGGCTTCTTCCCGAAGTCAGAGGGAAGCCAGGGGGACGGTTCTATTGGCTTGGGCAGACAGGAAGCCAGGGGGACGGTTCTACTGGCTTCTT
>JAFSYF010000128.1 GCA_017443695.1 Butyrivibrio sp. | reverse complement strand
CGTTTGTTGTTGTTTCTTTATGAAAAGGAGAAAAACCATGAGCCATCCGATGGAAAACGCCAAAGCTTCTATAGAAACCATGATGCGCAAATATGCCGCCAAAGATCTTCCTCCGGTGGGAAGATTCCACTACCACCAGGGGGTCTTTCTTTCCGGTGTATGGCAATGCGGTGAGCTGACCGGCGAGGAACGGTATCTGAATTATGTGCAGCAATGGGTGGATTCCTGTATCGACGGAGACGGTAATATCCTCAACTGCGACGATGGACAGATGGATGATCTCCAGCCCGGCATCCTGGTGTATCCGCTATATCGTAAAACAAAGGATGCCCGTTATAAGAAGGTGCTGGACACGGTGTCCGCCGCCGTACTGAATATGCCCAAGCTGCCCGATGGCGGTAACTGGCACAAATCCCATACCCCCCACCAGATGTGGCTGGACGGGCTCTACATGGGTGGTCCGGTCACGGCGGAATACGGTGCCACCTTCGACCACCCGGAATACTTTGACTTCGTTGCAAAACAGGTGAAGCTCATGCGGGCACATACCCGGGACGAAAAGACAGGTCTGTGGTTCCATGCCTATGACGAATCCAAAGAGCAGCCCTGGGCGGATCCGGAAACCGGTCTGTCACCGGAATTCTGGGGCCGCAGTATCGGATGGGTTCCGGTAGCCATCCTGAACGACCTGGACTACATCCCGGAGACCCATCCTGATTACACCGTCCTGCGTGACATTGCCGTAGAACTCCTGAAAGCGCTCTGCGCCTTCCAGTCTGAAGAGGGCCGCTGGTATCAGGTGGTTGACAAAGGCGACCGCCCCGACAACTGGCTGGAGAACTCCTGCTCCTGCCTGTATGCCGCAGGTCTGGCCAAGGCCGTACGTTTGGGTTTCCTGCCCCGCGAATACGCCGAGCGCGCAGACAGGGCTTATGAAGCGGTGGTTGCGTCCCTCAGTCATGAGGGGGAGGATCTGATCGTTGACAACGTATGTATCGGTACCGGCGTCGGTGACTATGCCTTCTATGTGGCCCGCCCCACCTCTGCCAATGATCTGCATGGCGTCGGCGCGTTCCTGATCATGTGTGCGGAGATCGAACGACTGCGGCGTATGTGCAGTTAAAGGATCTCCCCTCCCCCGAAGGACAGCGTTTCTGTCAGCTTCGTGATCCGGACCCGTGTCTCGTGTGCATTCGGGACATGGGTCCCTTCCTGTACCGCCTCGATATCGAGATCCTCAAAGGTGAAGTCTTCCAGTTCATACTGTGATGCATCCGGCTCCACATCAAAGCACATATCGCACCGGATCCGACAGTTTCTCATGGTGATTCCGGATACAATCGACGGCGGCGGCGCCGGTTCTCCCTTCAGATCATAGAACTGCGTCCAGGGGCGGATGGCGAGGAAACGTTCCACCGTTCCCTCTGCTTCCTCCAGCAGCAGATGCGTATAGCGCTGCGGGGTGTCCGGACGCAGCTTGAACCGCAGGAGACAGCGCGCGCCATCTGCCTGCACCCTGCGCATGATGATATTCCGGTCATCTATGGACTCCGATCCGAAGGTCAGGCAGGAATGGGAGAACCCGAAACGGCAGTCCTCCACCAGTATCCGGGCATTGGCACCATTCTCCGGCAATCTGTCCGCTGTTGGCCCCTTGCCTCCCTTCAACACCACCGCATCATCGTTGACAGACATCGTACAGCCCCGGATCAGAACGTCCGTACAGACATCAATGTCAATGGCGTCTGTACTGGGTGCCTTCACCGGCCGCTCCGGTGAAAGAATTCTGCAATTCAGGTACTTTACATGATCACAGCGGTACAGATGTGTCGTCCAAAAGTGTGCATTCTGTAGACTCAGATCACAAATGGTGACATTGCGGCAGTTAGAGAGGTAGAGAAGTCTGGGGCGCTGCTCATCCTTGTTGGTGCAGGCCGGGTTCCATGTGCGCCGCTGCCAGAATGCCCGCCAGGAGCGCATGCCGTTACCATCGATGGTACCTGGACCTCCGATGCAGAGTCCATCGATACCGTCCGCATTGACCAGTGCCGGGAAATAGGAGCAGGTCTCCCCCTCAATCCGTGTCTCCACGATGGGATAATCCGCAATATCATCACTGCCCATCAGCACACCCCCGGCGGCAATCCAGAGATGCACCCCCTGCTTCAGCCAGATGGAAGCCGTCCGGTAAATGCCATAGGGCACCACGATCACACCGCCGCCGGAGGCTGCCGTTTCATCAATTAATTGCTGAATTCGTTCTGTATAGATCCTGCCATCATTATAGATCCCATGATCCGTCAGAATCACCTGTCTGCCTAAAGAAGAGAGCGCAACAGCGCTCCCTTCTTTGAACCAGGCATCCATGGGCGATCCGTCCGGCCAGAGGTTTTCATTGTTTTCCATAAATCCTCCTCAT
>JAFSYF010000127.1 GCA_017443695.1 Butyrivibrio sp. | reverse complement strand
CGTCAACGCGGTGGTGGAGGCGCATGAGAAGGGACAGCCGGTGCTGGTGGGCACCATCACCATTGAGGCCTCGGAGGAGCTCTCCGGGTTGCTTAAGCGCCGCGGGATCCAGCACAACGTGCTGAATGCCAAGTTCCATGAGATGGAGGCCCAGATCGTGGCAGAGGCCGGACAGCATGGGGCGGTCACCATCGCAACGAACATGGCTGGCCGTGGTACGGATATCAAGCTGGATGATGAGGCCAAGGCAGCCGGCGGACTCAAGATCATCGGTACCGAGCGGCATGAGTCCAGACGTATCGACAATCAGCTGCGCGGTCGTTCCGGCCGTCAGGGAGATCCCGGGGAATCCAAGTTCTACCTGTCCCTGGAGGACAACCTCCTGCGCCTGTTCGGCTCCGAGCGTCTGATCAACATGTTCAATTCCATGGGCATCCCGGAGGGACAGGAGATCGAGCACAACATGCTCTCCAAGGCCATCGAGAACGCCCAGAAGAAGATCGAGGACAACAACTTCGGCATCCGTAAGAATCTACTGGAGTACGACCAGGTCAACAACGAGCAGCGCGAGATCATCTATGAGGAGCGCCGCAAGGTTCTGAACGGCGAGTCCATGCGGGATACCATCTACAAGATGATCACGGACATCATCGAGGCGGATGTGGAGACCGTGGTGGGCGAGGTGACGAATCCGGACAACTGGGATATGGCGGAGCTGAACGAGCTGATCCTGCCGACGATCCCGTTAAAGAAGATCACCCGTGGCCGCATCGAGAAGCTGACCAAATCAGGACTCCAGCAGCAGCTCAAGGAGGAGGCCGTCAAGCTCTATGAGGCCAAGGAGGCGGAGTTCCCGGAGGAGGAAGCCATCCGTGAGATAGAGCGCGTGATCCTCTTAAAGGTCATCGACCGCAAGTGGATGGACCATATCGATGATATGGATCAGCTGCGTCAGGGTATCGGACTGCAGGCCTACGGACAGCGTGACCCGTTAGTCGAGTATAAGATGGCGGGCTATGACATGTTCGATGAGATGACCGCCGGTATCCGTCAGGAGACGGTGCGTCTGCTGTTCCACGTCCGGATCGAGGAACGGGTGGAACGTGAGGAGGTCGCCAAGGTGACCGGCACCAACAAGGACGACACGGTGGCGAGAGAACCGGTGAAGCGGATACAGTCCAAGGTATATCCGAACGATCCGTGCCCCTGCGGCAGTGGCAAGAAATTCAAGAACTGCCATGGCAGAGTCGGTTGAGGAGAGATAGATGGTTGTTCTGGATCAGATGAAAATGGAGCTGGTGGCGCAGCGCGATACCCTGGATGAGGTGTCGGCGTCCCTGGATCTGCCCGGCAAAAAGAGACGGATCGAGGAGCTGTCCCGGGAGATGGAGGAACCCAATTTCTGGGACGATGCGGCAAAGGCCAATAAGAAGACCCGCGATATGAAGGGTCTGCAGGACCTTGTGGAGACCATGGAGGGCCTGCAGCAGCAGTATGATGACATCATCGAGCTCATTGACATGCAGAATGCGGAGGGCACCGATGATGAGGAGATGGCAGCGGAGATCCGCCAGGAGGTGGACAGCTTCACGGCCAAGCTGGAGGAGATCCGGATCAACAACCTGTTGAACGGCCCCTATGACAACTGCAATGCCATCGTCAAGCTGGCAGCAGGCGCGGGCGGCACGGAATCCTGTGACTGGTGCAGCATGCTCTACCGGATGTACACCCGCTGGGCGGACCGCAAGGGCTTCTCCGTGGAGGTACTGGACTTCCTGGATGGCGATGAAGCGTGGATCAAGACCGTTTCTTTCCAGGTGAACGGGCGGAATGCCT
>JAFSYF010000126.1 GCA_017443695.1 Butyrivibrio sp. | reverse complement strand
CTGAAAGAAGAGACGAAGAAGAGATTGTGCCGGAGAAGTCCGGATCATGATCCACCGATGACAGATTGACCAGGGGCGTCTCCTCGATGTTTTTGAAAGGCTTGCTTTCTCCGGCTCTGGTCAGACTGAGACTCCAGATCGCTGGCAGCTTCACCTTGGCAGCATCCTCGCCCAGCTCCGTCACCGTCGCCGCTTCTTTATGGTTGATCAGGATCAGGCCCTGATAGGGCGCAAGCTGCAGGTGCACCTTATGGTCCCTGACCTCCGCGGTCCGGATCGCATTATCAAATGCATCATACCAGCAGACATCTTCCCCAAAAGGCGTCTTGACCCAGGTATCGATTTCGTGATGCGGATCCTCGTTAAAGAACAGGATCATTTCTCCGTCATTCTGAACATAATGGTAATAGCGGAGATACGGCTCCTTCTCCTCCGTCTTGATCTCATACGCGCCAAGATAGCGGAGCTCCTGCACCAGGTTTTTCAGCGGGATCGCAATGCCGACCGGTTGCTCCGTCACATAGGGCTCCGCAATCGTCGCGGTCTTGATCACCTGCGTCGGCTCATCGATGAAGATGATCCGGACCCCGGAGGCTGCAGCCTCCATACACCAGTTCATGATCCTCTCCGTCACATAGGTTCGGCGGCTGATTACCAGCACTCCGATCTCCTCCGGTCCGAGCTGGATCTTGCCGTTTTCGCAGCGGCAGGTGATCAGCACATCTGCCGGAGCAATCGTGAAGTCGATCTGCGCACGGTTCAGCTCCAGCGCCACCTCTTCGAGCGGCTGACTGTTTTCACAGTCCATCCATTCTCCTTCGGCGGAGTACAGCAGTGCAACCTGTGAAACCGAGTGGCCTCCGTTCGTCAGGTGGCTGACCCTGTTCATGTAATTCATCAGGTACTTAAAATACGGATACTGCGGATTATTCCCTCTCGCATAGAAATGCGGCGGGCAGTCCGGATCCGGGAAATCCTTCATCGTAAAGGCATGCGGCACAAACCAGTTGATGCCCCTGACCAGCATATGATCCGTCAGCCATTTCTGCATTTTCAGCCCTTCCGACCACCCATAGGCGCCGAAAATCTCGCACATTGTGCGACCTTTCTTCTTCGGATCCAGCTGTCCCAGCGAGCTTCCCATCTTGGCCAGAATATTGTGGAAGAGCCGTCCGTCGTAGAACTGCCTGCCGTCGATCCGGTAGAACTCCGTATCCTCCAGGCCCGGCCTGATCTGCTGCAGCACCACATCGATCCCGGACATATCCTGTCCCCAGAGCGCCCTGAAGAAATGCCCCGGTCCATGTCCCAGCCTCGCGTGGCTGCCGTTGTCCTCGATTATGTGACCGATATACTCTACATTGTGGGCCCGACACCAGTCACCCACCTGCTCACTGAAATTCACACTGAAAAGTCTGGTGACATGATCCATGTAGGAGAGTCTGGCCGCGGGGCTGACCTCCGGAATATCATACCAGCAGCCGAGCAGCACCTGCAGGAACTGCGGCCCCCATTCCTCGCGCATGGACTCCTCCAGCTCCGCGCACCAGGCCAGGCTCATCATGAAATTCCCCATCTGCGCCTTACCGGGCATCGACATGCCTCCGGCATTCCCCATCTGCGGCTCATCCGAGAAAAAGCCTGCGATCGTCTTGCCGAATTCGTCTTTATAATGCTCCCAATGCGGCTCATAGCAGATATCCAGCAGCAGCCTGACCGTATCGCGGTCGATCAGGTTGCAATGTGTTTGGCGGTCCCTGCCCTTATATGTGGATTTAATGATCACAACGCTCCACAGGCCCTCCGGCGCATCCCAGAAAACATGATGCCCTTTTACCCTGTCGCTGATATCCATCACGTCCGTCATCGACATGGTATTCCTGCGGTCTCTTCTCGCTGCCACCACGCCCAGCAGCGTCTCTTCTTCTTCCAGATTCACCACAAAAGCCGTACCCTTGGTCGGTCCGACCACATCAATGCAGTAATGCGTCACCAGACGCTTCCGCGCCTGCGGGAACTCCCCAAGCCGTCCGTTCAGGTAACCTGTCGGAAAATGCGCGTCGTCCAGGATCCAGACCTTCATATCGCGTTTGCGCGCCTCGTCCAGAATAATATCCATATCTGCCCACCACTTGGGCCCCACGAAGTCAGGATGCGGCCGCGACTCCACACACACCGCACCAATACCTGCCTCATGAATCACCTTCATTCCTTCCCTCAGCAGTTCTTCGCTCTCTCCATGCTGCCAGAAGAAAGGCAAAATATAATTCCCACCACGATCCTGCAGTACTTCCTGCAATCTCTGCAATCAAAACACCCCCTTAGTGATATACGTCCATGATTATTATACCACAGAAGCAGGTCAAAGGGAATCATTCTTTTTGGGGAAATGAGCCGGGAAAAAAGAATAGAAAAAGCAAGCAAGCAAAAAAACTCCTATTATTCAAATCGTTGTTGATATCCTGTTTCATTGATGATATAATATAAATGTAATGCTAAATATCTATTATTCAAGAGGTTACTCATCATACTTCTTGTTGCCGTGTTTATTTTAAGTCCCAGGCCGATCAAAGTGCATGCTGAAGAAATCTATCCTCCATACGCATTAAAATGGAATATTTTCTCTGGCAGTAAAGCTTATCTTCAAATTAATGGAGATGGTTTGGACTGGCGTACATCTGGATACTTTTCATCAATTGTATCTGCATGGAATTGTTCTTATGTTCTATGTCAAAGTACATCGTTTACTTATTCGAAAGTTGATATGACAACCGTAACAACAACCTGG
>JAFSYF010000014.1 GCA_017443695.1 Butyrivibrio sp. | reverse complement strand
TATCAACGGTTCCTGGCGGCGCTGCCGGATATCCGTGCACTGGCTCACTGTCCGGAGGAACAGCTGCTGAAACTCTGGGAGGGCCTGGGGTATTACAGCAGGGTACGTAATATGAAGCGGGCTGCGGAGCTGCTGACAGCCGACGCCGATGCGAAAGACCGCAGCGAGGCGGAACTGCCGTCGGATGAGTGTGCTCTCCTGGAGCTGCCCGGGATCGGCAGCTACACCGCGGCGGCCATCCGCTCCATCGCCTTCAGACAGGCTGCGGTAGCTGTAGATGGGAATGTATTGCGTGTGATGGCCAGAGTCCGCGGAGATGACAGGGACATCGCGCAGGAGGCTACGAAACGGGCGCTGCGCCAGGAACTGGAGCAGGCACTGAGTCAGGCGGCGCTGCCTGCTGAGCGTTATGGCCTGTGGAATCAGGCGTTGATGGACCTGGGAGCCACGGTGTGCCTTCCCAACGGGAGCCCACAGTGTGGGCGCTGCCCGTGGGCATCGGACTGTGTGGCACATGGGTTGCAGCGGGAGCAGGACTATCCGGTCAGAAGCCCGAAGAAGCCCCGGAAGAAACAGGCGCTGACGGTGTTGATCCTCCGTGATCACCAGGGACGTGTGCTGGTGCGCAGGCGCCCGGAGGAGGGACTCCTGTCCGGTCTGTATGAGCTGCCGAATCTCCCCGGGCATCTGGAGGCAGCTGCCCTCCGGGAGATCCTGGCGGAGTATGGTCTGACATCCTGCAGTCTGCGCCGCCTGCCCGATGCGAAGCATATCTTCACCCATATCGAGTGGCAGATGATCGGCTATGAGGTGCTGCCGGAAGGCGCTTCATGTATGGATGGAGCGCGGATGCAGGGATTCTATGCGGATGCGCAGATGCTGCAGGAGGAACTGGCCCTGGCCAGCGCGTTCCGGGTGTACCGGCAGCTGGCAATGGCGTCCATGGCGTCAGCCGGGCGGTAGGTTTATGTCAGCAGATTCAGCAGCTCCTCTCTGGAGAAGGGCTGCGCGCTGCTGAAGTCGTCCGTCAGGAGCTGGTCCGCCAGCTCTTTTTTCTGCTCCTGGAGCGCGCAGATCCGTTCTTCAATGGTGTCCTTTACGATCAGGCGCAGGACAGTGACCACATGGGTCTGGCCGATGCGGTGTGCCCGGTCGGTGGCCTGCTCCTGTACGGCATTGTTCCACCAGGGATCGTAGTGGATGACGATATCAGCCGCGGTCAGATTCAGTCCGGTACCGCCGGCACGCAGGGAGATACAGAAGATGGGGGTATCGTCCTGCTGAAAAGCATCCACCATGCGGGCACGCTCTTCCTTGGGCGTTGCGCCGGTCAGCAGATAGTAACCCAGATGGGCACTGCGCAAACGCTTCGTCAGGATATCCAGCATGGAAGTGAACTGGGAGAACAGGAGCACCTTGTGTCCGGCCTCGACGGCGGAGGATAGAAGCTGCAGGCAGAGCTCCAGCTTGGCACTGGATGCCCGGTAGTCCTGATACAGGAGAGACGGGTCACAGCAGAGCTGGCGGAGTTTGGTGAGCTCGGAGAGCACGGTGATCCGGTCCCGCCGCAGCTCTTCGTCGCTGCGTCCGCGCAGATCGTGGATCAGACGCTCCGTATGGGCACGGTAGAGTCGCTCCTGCTCGCCCTCTGCATGGGCGTAGTAGACCTCCTCCAGCTTGGGGGGCAGATCCTTCAGGACGTCCGCTTTCCTGCGGCGCAGCAGGAAAGGGGCGACAATCCGGCGGAGGCGCCCCAGGGCGTCCTTATCCTCATTCTCCACGATGGGACGTTCGTAGTCCTCACGGAACCTGTTGTAGCTGCGCAGGAAACCGGGCATCAGGAAATCAAAGATGCTCCACAGCTCGCTCAGACGGTTCTCGATGGGGGTTCCCGTCAGTGCTGCCCGGAAGTCAGAGGAGACCGTCTTGACCGCGTGGGCCAGCTGGGTGCCGGGATTCTTAATATTCTGCGCCTCATCCAGCACCATGCAGGAGAAATGCAGGGACTGGTACATCTCGATATCCCTGCGCAGCAGATCGTAGGAGGTGACCAGAACCTGGGTGTCGGTCTCCGGTAGCTCCTCCAGGATGCGCCTGCGGTTCGCCTGATTGCCTGTGATGGTCTCGCAGGAAAGCTCCGGTGTGAAGCGCAGGAGTTCGTTGCGCCAGTTGTAGACAAGAGAGGCGGGACAGACGATGAGCGCGGGCTCTGTCCCTGCCTCTCCTGCGTGTTCTGCCACGGACAGGAGGAGCGCCAGGATCTGCAGGGTTTTACCGAGGCCCATATCATCGGCCAGAATTCCGCCGAATCCGTTCAGATACAGCCGCCCCAGCCAGCATACACCTTCCGTCTGGTAATCCCGCAGAACAGGCTGCAGGGATGCCGGGATCATATCCTCCGGTGGCTCGGCATGGAGCTGCTGCAGGAGCTGTAGGTAATCGGGGGCGCCGTAGAAGGAGGTCTCACCGAGTTCCTGTTCCAACTCCTCCAGGAGATAGGTGTTATAGCGGGGGAGCGTGAGCTGTCCGCCACTCCGTGTGGGCTGGACCGAGCGGAAGAATTCACCCAGGGAGCCGAAGGCGTGGAAGGCAGCCGGATCGATACGGGCGATGTCACCATTTTTCAGCCTGTAATAATGCCTGCGGGGTTCATAGCGGGAGAGAATCTCTGCCAGCTCCTCCCGGGACATGCCGTCTGCCGCCAGATCCATACACAGGAGGTCAGAGGAGAGACGGACGCCGACAGAGACATTCCGGAGGGGACGGATCTGGATCCGGTTCAGCGATTCAGAGAGATAGACCTCACCGATGCTGCGCAGAGCAGGGATCACATCCGTCACGAAACTGGCAAAGGCTTCATCGTCCCCCTGATACACATATGCGGAGTGATCATTATCCCATGACTGGAAGTATGCGGCCAGCGTGCGGCAGACACGCTGCTCGTCATAGAAATTCCGACCCTCCTCGGGGATCAGGGGCTGTATCTCCGGACGTACCGGCCGGCTGTCCTCCTCTCCGGGATACCGGGCGGTCGTGCGGCAGCTGATGCTGCTGCGGTCGACCAGATCCAGATAGAGTGAATATTGCGGGACCAGCGGTGCATAACGGGCCGGTTCGAAGCCGTCGCAGCTGACGACACACCGTTTCTCCAGGAGCGGGAGCAGGTGAACGACGAAATCCGGCAGCTCTGAATCACCGATGAACCGGGCACGGTCGCTGATGGAATCCCGCATGAAACGCAGGAAGGGAAGCAGTATATGAAACTCCTCCATGGGAATCCGGTGGAGCCGCTCATCCGTCAGGAGGTAGCCGTAATCCCGGCCCTCCATCGGCAGGGGCAGGACAGACAGAGACATCTGCATGCCGTTCCGGACACCGGTTAGCTGCAAGGGCAGAATGGGCCAGCCGTCTCTCATATAGATGTGCCGGAGCTGTGCACCGGATTTGGTGTTGCCGGTGCGCAGCTGCAGCGTACCGTCGATGTACCGGGAAAGGAATTCGTCGAGCTGCTGCGGTGTGAGGGTGAACAGGCGGCCGTTGACGCCGGGCCGGTTCTGATCCTCATGGATCCCGAGGAGCTTCAGCAGCAGCTGGGCGGGTTCATCGAAGGCATCATATGAGTGGGGAAAAGAGAGCGCCTTGCCGTATTGGACGGTCATGTGTGTCTCAAATGCTGCGCAGAAATCCGCGGCATGACGGATGAGATACTGATGCTCGGGGGTGCCGACGTGCAGTTCAAGGAAGGCGTCACCGTTCTGCGTGACAACCAGCGTCGGATAGAGACCGACGCGGTGGATCAGCGGTGTCAGACTGCGTCGGGAGAGCTGCTCGTAATTCTGCAGGAGACGGCGCATCTCCGGCAGGGTATGGGCGGGCTGCGCCGCGGCAACCGGATGACCGGCGCGGTTCGGTGTGGCCTGCATCATGGTGGCCACAGGCTCGAAGCTCCGGCGATCGATGCGCTGTGCCACTGTTTCAGACGTCTCACTGCCGGCCTCCGCGCCGTAGTGTTCCAGATAGTACAGGAGCAGCGCAGTGATGTGAGGGCAGAGAGTGTTTCCTCCGGTCTGGCCGCAGTCGCAGGAACAGGAGAGCAGGGAGGCACGGGTTTCATCGACAACGGCGGACAGGTCGAGAGGCGCAGCACCGTCCCAGGGATAGATCTGTCCCGTGATGGTCCGCAGGTCAGCCTCCTTCCGCAGTTGAACAGAGGTGCTGTCTATATATCCGTTGGTGTAGAGCCCCCGCCCGCGAACGTATGTCTGAGGATCAACGGCGTGCTGCAGATGATTCCTGGTAAACATATCCATCCTCCTTGTTCTGTTTTATTATAATCAATGAATTCAAACTTGACAAAGGCCGGCAGAATCAGTAATCTGATAACAGACGATATGATTCCCGTTGCTGTCGTCTGTTTGGGGAAACGGGTCGTTTTGCTGGAGGGAAACTATGTCGAGAAAAGCAACGATCACACAGGAGGAGATCGTCGGCGCAGCCTTCAAGATCACGCGTAAGGAGGGTTTCGCAGCCATCACCTCACGCCGGCTGGCAGCTGTAGCCGGTTGTTCCACGCAGCCGATTTTCCGCATCTATGACAATATGGATGCGCTGCGCTTGGATGTATTTCAGAAGACCGCTTCTTTCTATGAGGCGTATTACCGCGAGTTTGAGAAGAAACATGACACGCCCTTTGTGGATCTGGGCCTGGCCTACATCGGTTTTGCCCAGAAGAATCCATGGCTGTTCCGTCTGCTCTTCATCGATGAGGGCGGGGAAAACAGGGGCAGCATGTACGACCTCGTCAACGGAGAGGACGAGAACGTTGTGCGGGAGGTCGAGCGAGCCCGGAACAAGGGCGTTGAGAACGCGGAGCATCTGTTCATGAAGATGTGGATCTTCATCCATGGCGCGGGCTGTATGGCTGTCACCGGGGATTATGATCTGGAGGAAGAGGATTCGGTGGCGATGCTGGAGTCGGCCTATTTCTCCTTCGGCGGGAATTGAGTAACAGAGCACCTGCCGTTGCTGTGATCGGCTGCGGTGCTGCCGGGATGATGGCGGCCATCGCCGCTGCCGGTGCGGGTGCGGCTGTAACGGTTTATGAGCGCGGTGACCGGCCGGGGAGGAAGCTGTTCATCACCGGCAAGGGCCGCTGCAACGTGACGACCTCCGTTCCGGCGGAGGATTTTTTCGAGCATATCTCCTGTAATCCGAGATTCCTGTACAGTGCGTTTTATGGTTTTGACAATCAGGCGGTTCAGGCCTTCTTTGAGTCCCACGGATGCCCGCTGAAGCGGGAACACGGTGAGCGTGTATTCCCTGTGTCGGATCATTCTTCGGATGTGATCCGCACGCTGACGGCAGAGATGGAGCGGCTGGGTGTCCGGGTGCGTTTCGGCAGCCGAGTGGCCGGGGTGTTCATAGAGACCTCTCCAGGAGAAACGGAGGATATGCCACACCGGTGTGTCCGGGGGGTTCGTTTGGCTGACGGCCATGTGGAAGCAGCGGATGCGGTGGTGGTATGTACCGGGGGTGCGTCCTATCCGGCGACGGGATCCACCGGTGACGGTTACCGGTTCGCCGAAGAGGCCGGACTGTCCGTGACGGGGCGATCTCCCGCGCTGGTGCCGATGGAGATCGCGGAGGACTGGTGTGCGGAACTCCAGGGGCTGCCCCTGCGGAATGTGACGCTCCGTCTGGACGTGGTGCCGGAGCCGGGGCAGAAGCAGAGAAAGAAGCGGCGTCCGCTGTATGAGGGCTTCGGCGAGATGCTCTTTACACATTTCGGCGTCAGTGGCCCGCTGGTGTTATCCGCCAGCTGTGCCTGTACACCGTTTGGACAGCCGCTTGCACTGACATTGGATCTGAAGCCTGCACTTACACCGGAGCAGCTGGATGCTCGGATCCTGCGTGATCTGGAGGAACGGCATAACAAGAACTTTAAGAACACACTGGACGCGCTGCTGCCCGCCAAAATGATTCCGGTGATCGTTCGTCTCTCCGGTATCGATCCGCAGAAGCGGGCGGCGGAGGTGACGAGGGAGGAACGCCGCGCGCTGGTGGATCTGCTGAAGGGACTGAGGCTGACCGTGACCGGTCTGCGGGGGTTTGAAGAGGCCATTATCACGCGGGGCGGCGTAGATGTCCGCGGCATTGATCCTTCGACCATGCAGGCGAAGGGGACAGAGGGACTTTTTTTCGCCGGCGAGGTGCTGGATGTGGATGCGGTGACGGGGGGCTTCAACCTGCAGATCGCCTGGTCCACGGGTCATCTGGCAGGAATCAGCGCGGCGGGCAGATAGGAGGGAAAATGGCATACAGCATTGCAATTGACGGACCGGCAGGTGCCGGGAAGAGCACCATCGCGAAGATCGTCGCGGGGAAGCTTGGGTTCATCTATGTGGACACCGGCGCCATGTACCGCGCCATCGCCCTGTACCTGACGCGGAATCAGATCGAAGGGACGGATGAGGCGGCGGTGGCCGCGGCGATGGATCAGGTGGAGGTCTCCATCCGCCATGAGGAAGGGGAACAGATCGTCCTGCTCAACGGTGAGCGGGTGAACCATCTGCTTCGGACGGAGGAGGTGAGCCGCATGGCCTCCGTATCCAGCCAGATCGCAGCTGTCCGTACGAGGCTGGTGGAGCTCCAGCGTACTCTGGCACGGACAACGGATGTTATCATGGACGGGCGGGACATCGGTACGGTGGTACTGCCGGATGCCGGCCTGAAGATCTACCTGACGGCGGATGCCCATGTGCGGGCGCTGCGCCGTTATAAGGAGCTGACGGAGCGCGGGGAGCCATGTGATCTGGAGGCCATCGAGCAGGATATTATTGAACGGGATCACAGGGATATGACCCGGGAGATCTCTCCGTTGAAGAAGGCGGAGGATGCTGTAGAGGTGGATACCTCGGCGATGACCATTGATGAGGTGGCGGAGCGGATCCTTGCGCTGTACAGGGAAAGGCGGCAGACGGCCTGATGGAAATCCTCATGGCGGAGCATGCGGGGTTCTGCTTCGGGGTGGCAAGGGTCATCTCGGAGGTAGACAGGCGCCTGACGGCCGGTGAGCGGCTGATGACCTATGGACCGGTGATCCACAATGAGCGGGTCATCCAGGAGCTGGAGGAACGGGGGGCGCATGTGCTGAACACCCCGGAGGAGCTGGCCGGAATGGATGGTGAGACGCTCGTGATCCGCGCGCACGGTGTCACCAGGCAGGTGATGGCGCAGATCAGACAGATGGGCCTGTCCTACACAGACCAGACCTGCCCTTTTGTCAAGCGGATCCACCGTATCGTGGCGGAGGCCGGGGCGCGTGGCGAGACTGTGGTCGTGGCGGGAGACCCATCCCACCCGGAGGTGGAGGGAATCGTCAGCTACTGCGAGGGACCCTGTTTTGTCATCGAAGGGCCGGAGAAGGCGCTGGAGCTGCAGCTGGAAGCAGATACACGGGTGTGTCTGGTGGCACAGACGACATTTCAAATAAATAAATTTCAAGAAATCGTTGAAGTATTCACCAGGAAAGTATATAATCTTAATGTTGTGGATACTGTATGCAACGCCACGGAAGAGCGGCAGACGGAGGCCGCGCGGCTCGCGGAAGAGGCGGACGCCATGATCGTCATCGGCGGGGCGAAGAGTTCCAACACCAGGAAGCTCTTCGAGATCTGTCGGGACAGGTGCCCGAATACTTATCTGATCCAGCGGGCGCGGGAGCTACCGGAGCGTTTTCCGGAAGGTGTGCGCAGAATCGGCATCACAGCTGGGGCATCCACCCCAAACAATACGATCGAGGAGGTTTTGGAACATGTCGGAAGAATCGTTTGAGCAGCTCTTGAATGAGTCGTTCAAGACCATACACACAGGGGAGGTCGTCGAGGGCAGAGTCATCGATGTCAAGCCGAATGAGGCAATCCTTGATATTGGGTTCAAGTCTGAGGGTGTCCTGACTAAGAATGAGTACAGCAATGACAGCAGCATTGACCTGACACAGATGCTTCATGTCGGCGATAAGATGGACGTGAAGGTCTTGAAGACCAGTGATGCGGACGGACAGGTGATCCTGTCATATAAACGTCTCGCTTTGGATCGTGGCAACAAGCGCATCGAGGAGGCGTACAACAACCGCGAGGTGCTCACAGCCAAGGTTGTTCAGGTGCTGGAGGGCGGTCTCACGGTAGTGGTCGACGAGGTGAGGATCTTCATCCCGGCGAGCCTGGTATCGGATACCTACGAGAAGGATCTCTCCAAGTACGCGGGACAGGAGATCCAGTTCATCGTGACCGAGTACAATCCCCGCAGACGCCGCTACATCGGCAACCGCAAGATCCTTGTCGCGGAGGAGAAGAAGGAGCAGGCCAAGAAGCTCTTCGAGACCATCCATGTGGGCGATGTGGTGGAAGGTACCGTCAAGAATGTCACGGATTTCGGTGCATTCATCGATTTGGGCGGCGCAGATGGTCTGCTGCACATCTCAGAGATGTCCTGGGGCCGTGTGGAGAACCCGAAGAAGGTCTTCAAGGCTGGCGAGCAGGTACGTGTGCTCATCAAGGGTATCGACGGCAGCAAGATCGCTCTCTCCAGGAAGTTTGACGATGAGAATCCCTGGAAGGATGCGGATACCAAGTATGCGGTAGGCAATGTGGTCAGTGGCCGCGTGGCACGTATGACGGATTTCGGTGCATTCGTCGAGCTGGAGCCCGGTATCGATGCCCTGCTGCATGTATCACAGATCGCCAAGGAGCACATCGACAAGCCGTCGGATGTTCTGTCCATCGGGCAGGAGGTGACGGCGAGGATCGTTGACTTCAATGAGGCGGACCGTAAGATCAGCCTGAGCATCAAGTCCATGATGGGCGGCGAACGCCAGGAGAAGGAAAACGGCGATGTCGTCAGTGTGGACATCGATCAGGTGATTGCAGAACAGGACGCCGAGTAATCAGTATCATCGCAGGATTGACAGAGAGGGCTTAGCATGGCGGCTTTTGATTATGAGTGGTTCAAGGGTGAGGTCTACAAACTGACCAAGATCGATCTGAACGCCTATAAAGAGAAGCAGATGAAGCGCAGGATCGATACGCTGATCGCCAAGAATGAAATCACCGGGTATGATAAATACATGGAGCTGATCCGCAAGAACAAGGAGAAGCGCGAAGAATTTATCACCTACCTGACGATCAACGTTTCTGAGTTCTTCCGAAACATCGATCAGTGGAACCTGATGGATAAGGAAATGGTTCCGGAGCTGATGGATAAATTCGGCAAGAATCTGAAGATTTGGAGTGCGGCCTGTTCAACCGGTGATGAGCCATATACGATTGTCATGCTCCTGTCGAAGCACGTTCCGCTGGATCAGATCAGCGTGTTGGCCTGGGACATCGATACCGTTGCGCTGGCCAAGGCCCGGGCAGGCATCTATGAGGCGAAGGAGGTACAGAATGTACCGGCCGACCTCAAGAAGAAGTACATGAAGCAGGAGGGCAACAAGTGGCGCGTCAATGACGAGATCAAGTCACGGGTGACCTTCAAGCAGGCGGATCTCCTGCGGGATGCTTATCCGAAGGATTATCACCTGATTGTCTGCCGTAATGTGTTGATCTATTTCACGGAGGAGGCGAAGGACGGGATCTTCCGGAAGTACTATGAGACCCTGAAGCCGGGTGGGATGCTGTTCATCGGCAGCACGGAGCAGATCATCAATTATAAGGACATCGGTTTCCAGCGAAAGAAGTCCTTCTACTATGAGAAACCGGAGGCATAAATATTTCATATGATCAATCAGAACCGCTGCTCATCAGAGCAGCGGTTTTTGTATGCACAGATCCGCCCATTGGATGATGTATATGATTCAGGCATTATGACAACTGAGCAGATGGGCCAGAATATGGGTGGCGTAGAGGCTCATGGACTGTCGGTTGACCTTGAGCGGTTCCGTCAGCTCGAAGTACATCCGACGATCCTGGTAGTCGGATTTGAAGAAGGGGGCGAAGCACAGAGACCACTGCTGCAGGAAACGGCTTTTTTTCCGTGTGTAGCAGTTGGAAGCGTTTGCCTGGACACGGTGGGAGCGGTCCACATAGGAGGAGATGGATTTGTGCATCGCTTCGTCCTCCGCGGGCAGATAGTAATAATCCCGGTAATTGGCATAGAAGTATTTGAGTTCTGTCTCCAGAATGGTCATCCGGATGCTGAAGGTATCTCCGTCGAGGCGGACAGAACAGGTGTCAGTGTTCACGCCGGCAGAAGAGGGCAATGATTCCGGGAGATGACCATGGATGATAAGCTCGATCCGGGTTTCGTCCGGGGAGACTTGGTAGGTGTCTGCCTGAACCCTGGTGGCAGAGAGAGGCGGAGCAGGCATGTCCGGAACGGGTGCCGCATCTGTGTGCAGTGGCAGCAGACTGGCGCTGCCGACAGTGTCGAAATAAGAAGTCACCTGCCGGAAGAGATCCTCAAAATGCAGCATCCGCATCAGGAAGAAGAGGCCGCGGACATCCTCGGCATTGTGGAGCAGCAGATCATGGCGGCCGCCGGATTCGCTGCCGGAGAGGAAACGTTTATAGGTCTCTATGAGTTGTTTGCCGCTGAAGCGGTCCTGCCGGTCCAGCCCCAGGAACAGCTCCACCGTCCGTTGCTTGCAGTCCGGCAGACCCAGGAAGCTGCGCCAGGGTGTGATGTTACGGTAGATGTCCAGAGACGGGATCTGGGAGAGCGGATTCGGCAGCTTGCAGAATGTGCAGCGTGCATCGATGAAGGGCAGATCAAAACGTTCGCCGTTGAAGGTGACGATCAGCCGGAACCGACGGGCGAACTGCAGGAATTCCGTCAGGATGACGGTCTCGTCATTCGGGTGGTCGGCAAACCACTGATACAGGACGAAATGCGCGCCCTCACGGCAGGCACAGCCGATCAGATAGATGCCGGAACGTTTTGGGGACAAACCGGTGGTCTCAATATCCAGAAACAGGATATCCGTGTCGGACTTCGCCAGTCTGTCCAATGGATAACCGGATTTCAGCACGGCTTCATCCGGAAGAATTTCTGTGTATTTTGTCATGAGAACAGCCTCCGTAATCGATAATATTTTATCATATATCACATAATATCAAACGTTATATTGAAATTATTTGTGGTATTCTGACAAAAAAAGGAGTATGATGATAGTTGCAGTAAAAAACCAAAAACAAGGAGACGGACATGGCAAGACTAACATTTCGAGGTGGGATCCACCCCTATGAGGGCAAGGAACTGACCAAGGACAAGCCCATCCGTACGGTGATGCCCAAAGGAGACCTGGTCTATCCGGTGTCACAGCACATCGGTGCTCCGGCGACTCCTATCGTTGCTGTGGGAGATCACGTTCTGGTGGGACAGAAGATCGCGGAGGCGAGTGGTTTTGTATCAGCCCCGATCTACGCTACGGTCTCCGGCACAGTCAAGGCGATTGAACCCAGACGCCTGGCCACCGGGGGGATGTGCAACAGCATCATCGTGGAGAATGATGGTGCGTACACCGAGGTCGAGTGGCCAAAAATGAAACCGGTGGAACAGATGACAACGCAGGAGAAGATCGACCTGGTACGGGAAGCGGGCGTTGTCGGTATGGGTGGTGCGGGATTCCCCACAGCAGTCAAGTTCCAGCCCAAGGAGCCGGACCGGATTGAGTATGTGATTGCCAACTGTTCAGAGTGTGAGCCCTACCTGACCTCGGATTACCGGAGGATGGTGGAGGAACCGGAGCTCTTGTTGAACGGCCTGAAGATTGCCGTCAGTCTTTTTCCCAATGCACGCGGGATTCTGGCCATAGAGGATAACAAGCCGGACTGCATCGCAAAATATCGGGAACTGACACAGAATGATGACAGAATCATGGTCAAAGCCCTGCGGACCAAGTATCCGGAGGGCGCGGAGCGTATGCTGATCTACGCATGCACGGGCAGGGAGATCAACTCCTCAATGCTGCCGGCGGATGCGGGCTGTATCGTGGATAATGTGGACACGCTCTGCGCGGTGTACCGCGCTGTCGCCGAGGGGCGGCCGTTGATGGAGCGGATCGTAACCATCACAGGGGATGCGGTGGCAGACCCCTGCAATTACAAGGTAAGAATCGGTACGAACTACCGTGAACTGCTGGATGCGTCCGGTGGTTTCGTCAGGGAGCCGGCCAAGATCATCTCCGGCGGCCCGATGATGGGATTTGCTGTATTTGATCTCGACGTCCCCACCACCAAGACGGCCTCTGCACTCACCTGCCTGACCAGGGATGCGGTATCGGAGATGGCACCCTCTGCCTGCATCAACTGCGCGAAATGCGTGGATGTCTGTCCGGAGGGCCTGATTCCGAAGAACCTGGCGGATGCGGTGGAGCATGGAGAAGACGCGCGATTCCTTGCTGAATATGGCATGGAGTGCTGCGAGTGCGGATGCTGCTCCTACATCTGTCCGGCAAGACGCCAGCTGACGCAGCTGATCAAGGGCATGCGCAAGATACAGCTGGCCAACCGCAAGAAGAAGTGAAGGGAGGCGATCAACTTGGCTGAGATGATGAAGGTATCTTCCAATCCCCACTTCCGTTCCAAGGTAACAACCGCCAATATCATGATGTGGGTGATCATTGCATTGCTGCCGGCGGCGGGTGTGGGTATCTATACATTCGGTGTGGATGCACTGATTATTCTGGTTCTGTCGGTGGCATCTGCCGTACTGACGGAATATGTCTATGAACTGCTGATGCACAAGGAGATCACGATCCGTGACTGTTCGGCCGCGGTGACGGGGCTCCTGCTGGGGCTGAACCTCCCCTCCACCGTGCCGTGGTGGCTGCCGATCATCGGCAGTGTATTTGCGATCCTGGTGGTCAAGATGCTCTTCGGCGGACTGGGACAGAACTTTATGAATCCTGCGCTGGGTGGACGTTGCTTCCTTGTGATTTCCTTCCCTGCGCTGATGACCAATTTCGTGACAGACGCGTTCTCCGGTCCGACCCCTCTGGCGGCGCTCAAGGCGGGAGAGAACATCTCCATCATGACCATGATCACGGGTATCGAGGCAGGTACCATCGGTGAGACCTCCATGATCGCCATTGTGGCCGGTGCCTGCATCCTGATCCTGCTGGGCATCATCGACCTGCGTATCCCGGGCAGCTACATTGTGAGCTTTGTTCTGTTCCTGATCCTGTTTGGCGGTCATGGTGTCAACGGCGCCTATCTGTCCGCACATCTGGCGGGCGGCGGCCTGATGCTGGGGGCCTTCTTCATGGCGACAGACTACGTATCGAGCCCGATCACCAGCAAGGGGAAATACATCTACGGCGTTATCCTCGGGATTCTGACGGGTATCTTCCGTGTGTTCGGCAGCTCCGCAGAGGGTGTCTCCTTCGCGATCATCATCGGCAACCTCATGGTACCGCTGATCGAGAAGTTCACACTGCCGAGAGCCTTCGGTATTCCCAAGGAGTCGAGAAAGGGGGCGAAGGCATGAAAGTCGGATTTGGTACGATCATCAAAAACGCGCTGGTGTTATTCGCCATCACACTCGTGGCCGGGCTGGCACTGGGCTTCGTCTATCAGATGACCAAAGAACCCATCGCCGCACAGGAGCGGGAAGCACAGCGTCTGGCCAATCAGGCGGTATTTCCGGCAGCAGCGGACTTCAGTGACGAGCTGCCGCTGGATGAGGGCGTGGCGGCGCAGCTGGCAGGTGATGCCACCTATGGCAAGGTCAGCATCATCAGCGCGAAGAAAGCGCTGGATGCTGCCGGACAGGGCATCGGTTACTGCGTACAGGTCAGCAATAAGGGATATGGAGACAAGATCGTCTTTACAGTCGGCATCTCCAATGAGGGACAGATCGGCGGCATCTCCATCGTGTCGATCAACGAGACACCGGGTCTGGGCATGAATGCGAACAAGGTCCTTGTCCCGCAGTTTACGGATAAGCCGGCCGGCGTCTTCGCCGTGACCAAGTCCGCCGCATCCTCATCGTCAGAGATCGAGGCGATCTCCGGGGCGACGATTACCTCCCGCGCCATTGTGAACGGGGTAAATGCGGCGGTTGCCTATTTTGATCAGGTATTGAAGGGGGGTACGTGACATGTCGAATATGGAGATGAAAAAGGGCGCACTGGGTCTTCGCGCCGATACACCGGGGGAGCGCTTCTTCAACGGTCTGATCGAAGAGAATCCCACACTGGTACTGATGATTGGTATGTGTCCCACGCTGGCGGTGACAACCTCCGCCATCAACGGACTGTCCATGGGACTGGCCACCACCTTCGTGCTGGCGCTGTCCAACGCCGTGATATCGGCGCTGCGTAAGGTGATCCCGGATACGGTCCGGATCCCCTCGTTCATCGTTGTCATCGCGTCCTTCGTGACACTGGTGCAGCTGATCATGCAGGCGTATCTGCCGGCGCTGAACAAGGCGCTGGGTGTCTACATCCCGCTGATCGTCGTCAACTGCATCATCTTCGGACGTGCGGAAGCCTATGCATCGAAGCATGGCATCGTGCCATCCTTCTTTGATGGTCTTGGTATGGGACTGGGCTTCACCTGTGCGATCACCATCATCGGCTTCTTTAGGGAACTGATTGGCGGTGGCACCATGTTTGACATCCAGATCCTGGGAGAGGGAACGGTACTGCCCGGGGCCATCGGTGCATTCTTCGGCCGTTACCAGCCGGTCCGGATCTTTATCCAGCAGGCGGGTGCTTTTCTGGTGCTGGCGTTCCTTATCGCCATCATGAACCAGGTGAAATTCAATCTGGAGAAGAAGGGCAAGGATACCTCGAAGTTCGGTTCCGGCGGCTGCTGCAACGATATCGAACTGAAGGATCCGAAGACAGTGAAGGAACAGCTCCTGGCAAAGGAGAGTAAGGGGGCCCAGGGATGACAAATACGATTCTGCAGTTACTTTCCATATTGATTACGGCATCGCTGGTCAACAATGTGGTGCTTTCACAGTTCCTCGGACTGTGCCCGTTCCTTGGTGTCTCGCGCAAGACGGATACCGCTTTCGGTATGGGGATGGCGCTGACCTTTGTTATGACGCTGGCCAGCTTCGTTTGCAGCTTGATCTACAAATTCATCCTGACACCGCTGGATCTGTCCTTCCTGCAGACCATTGTCTTCATCCTGGTTATTGCCATGCTGGTGCAGTTCGTGGAGATGTTCCTGAAGAAATATGTGGTATCTCTCTACCAGTCCCTGGGTGTCTATCTGCCGCTGATCACAACCAACTGTGCGGTGCTGGGCATAGCGCTGAACAACGTGACAGACGAGTACAACACCCTGGAGAGCACGATTTGCGGCGCGGCAACGGCAATCGGATTTACAATAGCGATTGTTATCCTTGCCGGAATCCGGGAGAAAATCCAGTACAACGATATCCCGAAGCCCTTCAAGGGCATGCCCATCGTCCTGATCACCTCCGGACTGATGGCCATCGCCTTCACAGGCTTCGCAGGGCTGAAGTAAGCTGACGGAAGGACAACAGGAGAGTAAGGAGAGCAATCATGATTAATTCTGGAGTGTTCATCGCAATGGCTGTCGTAGCCGGCGCCGGGATCCTGATCGGCCTGATCCTGGGTATCGCGGACAGCAAGCTCCATGTGGATGTGGATGAGAAGGAACAGGCGATCCTTGAGGCACTGCCGGGGAATAACTGCGGCGGTTGCGGCTTCCCGGGATGCTCCGGCTGTGCGGCGGCCATCGCCAAGGGAGAGGCCTCCGTCAACCAGTGTCCGGTGGGCGGCGCGGCGGTAGCAGCAACGATCTCACAGATCATGGGTGTGGATGCCGGCGAATCAAAACGGATGGTTGCATTCGTTCATTGTCAGGGCGACTGCAATCAGGCAACACAGCGTTATGAATATACCGGTGCGCCGGACTGCCGCGTGATCGACCAGGTGCCGGGGCAGGGACCGAAGACTTGTACCTTCGGCTGTCTGGGCGGCGGTACCTGTGAGCGCGTTTGTCCCTTCGATGCCATCCATGTGGTGAACGGCATCGCTGTTGTGGACAGAGAGGCCTGTAAGGCCTGCGGCAAGTGTGTCGCCATCTGCCCGCGCCATCTGATCGACCTGATTCCTTACGATGCCACAGAGGCTGTGGGTTGCATGTCGAAGGATAAAGGACCAGCTGTTATGAAATACTGTAAGGTGGGCTGTATCGGATGCGGTATCTGTGCGAAGAACTGCCCAAGCGGTGCCGTGGTGGTGGAGAACAATGTGGCGGTCATCGATCAGGAGAAGTGCACACACTGTGGTACCTGCGCGGAGAAGTGTCCGAAGAAAGCGATTACGGTTATCGGATGACGGGTCGGCAACATAGTACACTGATTGAGGAGCTCCTTCTGTCGGCAACGGCAGGAGGGGCTTTTTGTCCTCCGCAGGACTGTCTGCGTGAGAGTCTGCCGGATATCCGGAACCGGGATTTCTGGGACGGGCTGGATGTGGCGCTGCGGAAGGAACTGATCGAGGAGGGCGTCCGGCAGCAGGCGCTGCCCTGGTCGACGATCCTGCTGTCGGATTACCGGGCCTTTTGCCGGACGGGTGACCGGGCGGCTTTCGAGGAGAAACAGTTCTCGCGGCGAATCAAGCTGTCCGCGCTGGTGATGGCGGAGTGCACCGAACACCAGGGGCGTTTCCTGGATGACATTCTGGACGGTATGTATCTGATCATGGGGGAGGACAGCTGGTGTCTGCCTGCGCACAATTCCTACGAGCGGGATCATCCCCAGGAGCCTCTGCCGGATGTGACGAGACCGGTGGTGGATCTGTTTGCCGCCGAGTCGGCGGCTGTGCTGGCCACCGCCGAGTATCTGCTGCGCGCGCCGCTGTCAGAGGTGTCTCCCTTTGTCTCACGGGCTGTGGATGCAGCACTGGAGAAACGGGTGCTGTTGCCATATCTGCAGAATCATTTCTGGTGGATGGGGGACGGCAGGCAGCCGATGTGCAACTGGACGGTGTGGATCACCCAGAACATCCTGCTGACGGTGCTGACCAGGACGGAGAGGCTGCGCACGGGACAGGAACTGCTGCGGCAGGCGGCACGGTCGGTGGATTTTTTTCTGGATGAGTACGCGCCGGATGGCTGCTGCGACGAGGGTGCGCAGTACTACGGGCATGCCGGGCTCTGTCTGTGGGGGTGTCTCACCCTGCTGGATGCGGCCACGGCCGGAGGCATGGCTGCGGCCTGTCAGGATGAACGGATCCGGAACATCGCTGCCTACATTGTCAGGGTGCATGTGGCCGGGGAATACTATGTGAATTATGCGGACTGCGCGGCGAAGCCGGGACGCCGCAGTGCCAGGGAGTATCTGTTTGGCAGGGACTGCAGACTCCCGGCCCTGCAGGTGCTGGCGGCACAGGATTATCTGGAGGAGTCCTGGCCGGAGCGGCTGTTGACGTCAGAACATAATCTGTGGTACCGGGTGCTGCAGGCGGGGGCCCATCAGGCGCTGCTGTTGATGGCACGTGAATCGGAGAATACGGAATCAAAGGTTTCAAAGGTATCACCGGGATCTGACGCGGCGCCCGGAGATTTCTACTTTGAGAGCACGGGCCTGATGGTGGCACGGGATGCGCACTGGTTCCTGGCGGCGAAGGCGGGGGATAACGGTGACAGCCACAACCACAACGATGTCGGCTCCGTGATCGTCTATCGGGATGGCAGACCGGTTCTGATCGATCTCGGGGTGGAGACCTACACCGCAAGAACCTTCTCCGTCAGGCGCTATGAGATCTGGACGATGCAGTCCTGTTACCACAACCTGCCGAGCTTCCTGGACGGGGAGAACCTGATCCAGCAGCGGGACGGGGAGCAATATGCTGCGGCATCGGTCAGCTGCAGACTGGAGGATACGTCATGTGCGCTGTCCATGGATCTGGCTGGGGCCTATCCGGATGACAGGATCCGGCACTATACACGGTGCGCGACACTCACGAAGGGGACGGGCATCCGGATCAGCGACAGATATGAGGGAGAACCGGCCTGCGTACTGAGCCTTCTGACCTGTGAGAAACCCAGGCTTCTGGAGGAGAAGGACGGCGTATTGGAGATCGGGATCGGCGGACTGTGCCGGATGTCGGTGGAGGGCACAGCACCTGGGGGAATGAGGATCGAAACCCTGCCGATCAAGGATGAGCGCCTGAAGCAAAGCTGGTCCCACGACTGCTACCGCATCCTGTTGCCCATGGCAGAAGACATACTTGCGGTGACGCTGGCCTGAAGGTATAATGTGGCTTATGGAAAAAGAGGTATTCCAGCCGGTACGGGCAGAACTGGCAAGGCGTCTTGCGGGAGGCGGCCAACTGGTGATAGCCATCGATGGTCGCTGCGGCAGTGGCAAGACCACGCTGGGGGTCATGCTCCAGCAGGAGTTCGGGGGGAATCTCTTCCACACGGACGATTTTTATCTGCCCTTTGAGAAGCGCAGCCCGGACTGGGAGCAGGTCGCGACCCGGAACATGGACTTTAACAGACTGCGTGAGGAGGTGCTGCTGCCTGTATCCAGAGGGGAACGGGTCAGTTACGGCGCCTATGATCCCATGGAGCGCAGGATGCGGAACGTAACCTGTGCGCCGGCGGCGCTTTCGATCCTGGAGGGCAGCTACAGCCAGCATCCGATCCTGCGGGGGGAAGAGGATTTCCTGATTTTCCTCACCTGCGATCCGCAGATACAGGTGGAGAGACTGTTGCAGAGGGAGGGCGAGCAGCGCTTCAAACGTTTTAAACAGCTGTGGATTCCGCTGGAGGAGCAGTATTTCCGGGAGTATCGCATCGAGGAACGGTGTGATATGGTGATATGTACAGATGCCCGCGAGGGACGTTCATAGGAGAGAGACTGGACAGTTATGATTGAGGATGTCAATATTTTTCACACGATAGTGATGGATCGTCAGACGCACCGGGTGACCTCCACCGATGCGGAGACCTTTCATTATATTGATAACGACATCTATTCGTCCTTTGACTATTACCTGCCGGAGGAGGACCGGGTCCGGTTTGCCGAGATCATTGAGTCCGGCAGCCGTGCATGGTTCCCCCTGACCATCGGGAATGAGGACAAGGCCCATCATTTCTATGCGCATCTGGTGGAGAACAAATCTGACGCCCTGCTGCAGCTGACTCTTGTCAGACTGGGGCAGGCCATGGACAGATATGAGGAGTTGCTGCGTATACTGGAGGATCACCGGGCGGTATTTGACCTGTATGAGAATGTGATCTACGAATACGAGCCGGATGAGGATTGCGTGCAGCTGATGAACACGCGGGAGGCGGACTTCGAGGCGGGCAACTATACGCTGGCGCAGCTGAAAGAGCTATTGGAATCCAGGGCGGATGACAGGCAGCGGGAGCAGATCCGGGAATTTCTGCGCCTCGTGGAGGGCAGGGGGCGGAACTTCCGCATCCGCATCGACGGGAATCTGCTCAGTGATGATAAGGACGTCTCTGCCACGATCCTGACAGGGACAACGGTCCACCATGACTCGGCATCCGACGGGGTCGTGGGCTACATGCACCCGGTGATCGGGCGTGGCGCGCGGCTGCCGGAGAGCATGACAAGAGATGCGCTGACCGGACTCTATGGCCGCAAGGACATCATCCGCATCGCGACGGAGCGGATCAATGACCGGAAGATCGCCGGGGAAGCACTGGTGGTCTTCGATGTGGATTATTTCAAGCACGTGAATGATACCTACGGCCACAAGCAGGGAGATATCGTTCTGCGGGAGGTGGCCGCGATCCTGGAGCATGAGATCGGGGAGAACGGCTATGTCGGCCGCATCGGCGGGGATGAGATGATCGCGCTGATCCGGGGCGTCGACGATGAGGAGCGTCTGCGGATGTTCCTCCGTGAGATCAAGATCCGTGTGAATACCAGTCTGGCGGATATGGGGCCGTCAAAGGACCGGCCGCTGTCCCTGTCCATGGGTGCGGCGGTTTATCCAAAAGACGCGGAGAACTACGAGGATCTGTTCATGGTGGCGGATGCCATGCTCTATCTGGCTAAGGAGAAGGGGAGGAACCGGTATGTGATCTATACCCCGGGGAAGCATCCTTCTCTGGAGGAGCTGCGTGCCGGCAGCATGTCCGGTCGTGATGTTGACGATCATGACAGACAGTCTGACAGCGAGTATATGATCACGCTGCTGGATCAGGTGGAGTATGGAACGAAGCCGCCGATCCGGGTGATGCTGGATTTCTTCTGTGAGCGCTTCCGTATTGCCAATCTGATGATCTTCGCCGGAGAGGAGGCGGATTATATTCAGTCTGCCGGGGCGGAGGCCATCCGGGATCAGGAGAAGATCGGGCGCCTCAGTATGCTGCTCGGGATGAACAGCGAGAACTCATTGCTGGGACAGAATGATTTCCTCGTGGTGAACCAGATGACCTCCCTGCCCAGGAATGAGTGGCGGCTGAAGGAGACGATGGAGGCCTGCGATATTGCCTCCTTCATTAAGATGACCTGCAAGGGCCGGCAGGAAACACGTCTCACCATCCTGCTATCCTCCATCGGACAGACGGAGCTGTGGAATCAGCAGCATTTCCCGTATTTCCGGATGCTGCAGAGTATTCTGCGCCAGTATGATCTGGTGGAGGGGGAACACTGAGCATGCTGCAGATTCGGGATGTACACAAGACCTTTGACGGGAACGAGATTCTGAAGGGAATCGACCTGGATATTGATCAGGGGGACATCATCGTCATCATGGGTCCTTCCGGCTCGGGCAAGACCACCTTCCTTCGCTGTATTGAGTTCCTGGAGCGGGCGGACAGGGGGCACCTTTTCTTCAGAGGAGAGGCGCCGCTGGAGGCGGATATGCACCGGGCGTCGAACCAGACCATTGCCCAGGTGCGGCGGCGTATGGGCTTCGTTTTCCAGAACTATAACCTATTTGCCAATAAGACTGCCCTGGAGAATGTGACGGAGGGCCTGATCCTGGGGCGTCGCATTCCCAGGCAGGAGGCGGAGCGGATGGGCAGGGCTGCGCTGGAGCGGGTCGGCCTGGCGGACCGGATGGATTACTATCCCTCCCGGCTCTCCGGCGGACAGCAGCAGCGTGTCGGTATCGCCCGTGCCATTGTGGGCGGACCCGATGTGATCCTGTTCGATGAGCCCACGAGTGCGCTGGATCCGGAGCTGGTGGGCGAGGTACTGGCGGTGATAAAGGATCTGGCGGAGGGCGGCGCCACAATGATCGTGGTGACACATGAGATGGGATTTGCCAGACAGGTGGCGAGCCGCGTTGTATTCATGGCGGACGGCAGTGTGCTGGAGACGGGAACCCCGGAGGAGATCTTCGATCATCCCCGGCATGAGCGCACACAGCAATTCCTGAGTAATCTTTGAAAACCTGTATAAACCAGTGGAAGTACATAAAAATAATGCTTTTCAAAAATAGATTCCTGTGATATGATGTGCAAATCAATTAGATTGCACACAATATAATGGGAGGATGGAAAAATGAGTCGTATGAGTCAATGGAACAGACGGATCGGTGCAGTGCTGCTGTCAGCAGCGATGGTGCTGGGTGTGACGGCCTGCGGCGGGAGCGGCGCGTCAGGGAATAAGACGGAGGATGCGCTGTCGCGGATCAAATCCGCCGGCAAGATCACCATCGGTACAGAGGGTACCTATCCGCCGATCTCTTACCATGACGAGTCCGGAGCACTGGTGGGCTTCGATGTGGAGGTGGGCCGCGCGGTGGCGGCGCAGCTGGGTGTGGAGGCAGAATTCATCGAGGCGGACTGGGACAGTCTGGTGGCCGGTGTGCAGTCCGGGCGCTTCGATATCGTCACGAATGAGGTGACCCCCACCGAGGAGCGGAAGAAATCTGTGGATTTCTCCCATCCCTATACTTTTGTTTATAATGTGGTCATCACCCGGAAGGACGATGACAGCATCACGCAGATGGAGGATCTGGCCGGAAAGAAGGTCTCCAACACCATCTCCAGTACCCATGCGCAGCTGGCGGAGTCCTACGGCGCGGAGATCGTGGCGGTGAACGATTTTGAAGCCTCCGTTGAGATGGTGCTGCAGGGCAGGGCAGATGCGACGATCAATTCGGAGATGGTATTCAGAGAATACCTCAAAACCAAGCCAGACGCGGATTTGAAGATCGCCGCCTATGACAAGGAGGCAAATATGACGGCGATCCCGGTGCGCAAGGGAGAGGAAAGCCTGCGGGATGCTGTCAATGCGGCCATCAAGGCACTGCAGGAGGACGGGACGCTCTCGGAGATCTCTGTACGTTACTTTGACCAGGATATTACGAAGCAGGCGCCATGAGCAATGAGACACTGGATCTGCTGATACGCTCCTTTCCGCAGCTGTTGCTGCCGATGCTGAAGGTGACGCTGCCGCTGACCGCGGCAGCGTTTAGCGTGGGTCTGATCATTGCACTGGTGGTCGCCATGATCCGGGTGCTGGAGGTGCCGGTGCTGTCCCAGATCTGTAAGCTGTATGTCTGGATCTTCCGCGGGACACCGCTGCTGGTTCAGCTGTTCATCATCTTCTTCGGCCTGCCGGCCATTGGCATCCGTCTGGATGCGTTTCCGGCTGCCGTCATCGCTTTTTCCCTGAATGAAGGGGCCTATACCTCAGAGACCATGCGCGCTGCCATCACGGCGATTCCCCGGGGGCAGTTTGAGGCTGGCTACACCGTCGGCATGAACTATTTCCAGATCATGCGCAGGATCGTATTGCCGCAGGCCTTCCGCGTCGCCTTCCCACCGCTGTTCAATGAGCTGATCGCGCTGGTCAAGGACACGAGCCTTGCGGCATCCATCACGGTCAGCGAGATGTTTCGGGAGGCGCAGAAGATCGCGGCCCGGACCTTCGAACCCTTCACGCTCTACTGCGAGGTGGCGGTGATCTATCTGATCATCTGCACCATACTGACGCGCCTCCAGGTCTACGGAGAGCGCCGCCTCTCCGCACACGAAAAGAGATAGAATTGCCGGCCCATGCGTGGAGTTACAGCGGGTTGATTGTATAATACATATACAGGAGAGTATAAGCATTGTATTACAGTTCGGCCCGGCATAAAGGAGGAACGCCCAATGCTGGAGGCAGGTGAACAGATCAGAGAGGTATTCGATGACTTGAATGTCGTCGATGCGGGGGACCACAACAATACGGACAACTATAACCACGTCCAGGATGGATTGCGTCTTCTGCTGGAGCAGATAGAACAGCCCGGATCTGGCGTTGGACCTCGCGGATATGCAGGTGCTGGACTACATCATCGCCCAGCAAGATTTGAAGCGATCGCCAAGGCGGCGCATGGCAGAGACAAGGAAACCAACAACTATTTCGTGTCCATGCTGAAGTTACCGGGCGACGTGAAGAGGCAGCAGAAAGCGTGGGTGGCGAAGCAGAAGCTTGGTCTGCCGCAGGCGGATAACAGCTTCAAGTACTCCACTATCCGGGAGCAGATCAAGGAACCTCCGCAGAATAAGGGATCGATCTCTGTCGAGGCAGTGAGTGCGGATCTGAGAAGCGTCAGCCGTTTCTTCGAGAGACTGGAAAAAGAGGACAGATTTACCCACCGCAATTCAGGCAGTTTCAAGTGGCTGAAGAAATCTGTAGAGCAGCTGAGGGACCGGCTACAGGAGCTGTCAGAAAAGCATCTGCTTGAGCCTGAGGGGAACCTGTCGGAGAAGGAGGCGAAGTCGCTGGATGTACTGTATCGCCAGATTCATTACGCATCGAGGGTCTACCTGCTCTCGCATCAGGCGAAGTACGGGCTGGGGCAGAGAAGAGAGGCGATCGCCAGGGATATCTACGCCATGAAGTCGCCCCGGGCGCTGACGGTGCCGGTGGCGGAGAGGGAATACAACGAACTGGCGGAGGAGTACCTGCCGGCGAAGAAGAAGCAGGGTCGCCAGCGAGCAAATTCTGTCCACGTCAGGGAGGCGGCACGGGAGAACCAGGCCACGGGAACGAAGGCCAAGGATGATATGGTACTCAAGAACGATCAGGTACTGGGTGGTAACAACAGAACCATGCTGCCGTTGCCGATGTGAGTTTTTTTATAAAACTTGAAAAAAGTGCTTGCCAAAAAAGACAAGATGTAATATGATTACGTGGTCGGTGCTGTTACAGACTGATCCGGCTCGTTGGTCAAGCGGTTAAGACGCCGCCCTCTCACGGCGGAAACAGCGGTTCGATTCCGCTACGAGCTATCTGGTTGCTGAAGTGGACTTTCGCGAGTCCACTTTTTCTATGCACAGAGACGCCCAATGGAAGATAACACCTTGGGAACGGAGAAAAGCACATGTCAAGAAAGGATACCATCGAGCAGCGGACGGAAGAGCTGCTCATCCCCATCGCTGAGGCACATCAGGTTGTGATCTATGATGTGGAATATGTGAAAGAAGCGGGGGAGATGTACCTGCGTGCATACATCGATAAGGAAGGGCCGGAGAGCGTGGACATCAATACCTGCGTCGATGTCTCCCGGGCGCTTTCGGATGCGCTGGATGCAGAGGACTATATCGAGGAGGCCTATACACTGGAGGTGTCCAGTCCGGGCCTGGGACGTCAGCTGAAGAAGGATCGCCATCTGGCCTACAGCATCAGCCAGGAGGTGGAGGTGAAGCTCTACAAACCGGTGGATGGGGAGAAGAGTTTCGTCGGGATACTGGAAGCATTTGACAGGGAAACGATCACCATCGGGGCGGAGGATAAGTCGCGGGTTTTTCCGCGGAAGGAGATCTCGACGGTGCGGTTGACTTTGGATTTCTGAATAAACCGTAACAAGAGGAGGAGAGATGAACAAAGAATTGATGGCAGCGATTGAGATGATCGAGAAGGAGAAGAACATCAGCAGGGACAGCCTGTTCGATGCGATAGAGAACTCCCTTCTCACCGCCTGCAAGAACAATTTCGGCAAGGTGGACAACTTCCGGATCGACATGAACCGCGAGACCGCTGAGTATAAATGCTATGCGGTCAAGGATGTGGTGGAGACCGAGGATGATGTCATGGATCCTGCGATGGAGATCGCCTATGAGGATGCCGTGAAGATCAAGCCCGGTATTCAGGTCGGTGAGACCGTGGACATCGAGCTTGACTCCAAGGAGTTCGGACGTATCGCTACCCAGAATGCCAAGAACGTGATCCTCCAGAAGATCAGGGAGGAGGAGCGCGATGCCATTTACAACGAGTACTCCTCCAAGGAGCACAACATTGTCACCGGTGTCGTACAGCGTTTCCTGGGACGGAACATCAGCATCAACCTAGGACATGCGGATGCGATCCTGGCGGAGAATGAGCAGGTGCGCTACGAGCATTACCGTCCGACCCAGCGGATTAAGGTCTATGTGCTGGAGGTCCGTGGCGGCAACCGAGGACCGAGGATCCTCGTCTCCCGTACCCACCCGGATCTGGTACGGCGTCTCTTCGAGCAGGAGGTGGCTGAGATCCAGGACGGAACCGTAGAGATCAAGAGCATCTCCAGGGAGCCGGGCAGCCGCACCAAGATCGCGGTCTACTCCAACAATCCGAACGTGGATGCCGTGGGTGCATGTGTCGGTGTCAACGGCAGCCGTGTGAACCTGATTGTGGATGAGCTCAACGGAGAGAAGATCGATGTGGTCAGCTGGGATGAGAACCCCGGCAACTTCATCCAGAACGCGCTGTCTCCGGCGAAGATCGTCGCGGTATTCGCGGATCCGGATGACAAGACCGCCAAGGTGGTGGTGCCGGATTACCAGCTCTCCCTGGCGATCGGCAAGGAGGGTCAGAACGCCCGCCTGGCAGCCAAGCTGACAGGATATAAGATTGATATCAAGTCCGAGACCCAGGCCAAGGATGCGCCTGGCTTCCGTGTAGAGGACTACATGGACGACGAGGAGGATGAGGAGTACTACGACGAAGAGGAAGAGTACGGAGAGTATGAGGAGGGCGAGTACGCCGGGGAATAAGTATACCCCCATTCGACGCTGCGCGGGCTGTGGAACCAGACGCCCCCGTACGGAGCTGCTGCGCATCGTGCGCAGACCGGAGGGAGAGATCGTCTTTGATCCGACGGGCAGACTGGATGGACGCGGCGCCCATGTGTGTCCGGATCCCGCATGTTTAGAGCGGGCGAGGAAACGCGGCAGCATCGCCAGGAGCCTGCATCTGGAGCAGGGGCAGTACATACCGGATCCAATCTGGGAGGCGCTGTCGGCTGCGGCTGAGAGGAGAGCATGACAAAACAGGTTTACGCCCTGCTGGGGATCAGTGCCAAGGCAGGGAAACTGAAGAGCGGAGAACTCTCCACCCTGGAAGCGATACGGTCGGGCAAGGCAAAGCTCGTTATCATTGCAGAGGATGCATCGGCCGGGACAGCGGAGAAATTCCGCAACAAATGCGGCAGCTACCAGGTTCCGATGTTCCGATTCGGAGAGAAGGAGACGCTGGGACGAAGCGTCGGAAAAGAAGAAAGATCCAGCCTCGCGATCCTGGATGAGGGATTGGCGGGATCATTGATCAGGGAATTGAGCCGGAAGGCGGAGGTGAAGAATAATGGCAAAGAGTAATGGGATTATGATTTCCGAGCTTGCGAAGGAGTTGGGACGCAGTAACAAGGAGGTCTTGAATTTCCTTCAGAGTGAGGGGGTAGCCGCCGCCAAGGTTTGGAACAGCACGGTTGATTCCGGGGATGCAGACAGGGCCAGACGTCATTTTGGCGCAGGCAGCGCGGCAACGCCCGCGGAGAACAAACCTGCATCCGGGGCAGCGCAGAACCCTGAGCAGAAGGCAGAGCCGGAGCAGAAGCGGGCAGATGTCCCGCAGAAGCCTGCCGGAGCGAAGCCGGAAGCTGCGAAGACAGCGGATGCTGCCAAAAAGAAGAAAAAGAAGAACATCATCTTCATCACCAATCCGAACAACTCCCGTGACGGGGGCAGCGGACGAGGCTTCAACAACGGCAGCGGCTTCAGCCAGAGAAGCGGCAACAGCAGCGGATTCCGGGGAACCAATGTCTATCACCCGATCAAACCGCTGACGGCACCCTCCCAGCTGGAGGCCTATGATGTGGATGTGCCGAAGTACGTGGAGCCGGTGAAGAAGAAGCCGAAGGAGCCGGAGCAGCCCGTTGTGGCGGAGCAGACGCCGGTACCTCAGGAGACACAGGAGCCGGCAAAGCAGCCGGAGCAGAGCGCCGTTCAGGAGGTAAAACCCCAGAAGGAGGAGCATCCGGCACCCCACAGGGAAGAACACCCGCGGCGTGAGGCGGAGCAGAGGAGCAGCGGAGCCACGGGCGCGCCGGCGGACCGCAGGAATCCTGCACCGCGCAGGACCCCCGGTGGACAGGGAACTACACGTCCGGGCGGCTTCGGCGGAACCGGCAGACCCCAGGGCAACAGACCCGCAGGCGGCGGTTTTGGCGGCGGCGGCAGAGGACAGGCACCCTCCAGACCCGGTCAGGGACGCGGCGGCTTCGGCGGTGGCGGACAGGCCAGAAGCGGCGGCTATCCGGGACCGGTACAGCAGGTTCCGGGCAAGGGCGGCAGTGACAAGCGCAGAGCCGGCGCGGAGAAGGATAAGAGAAAGAAAGACAAGATCTTTGAGACCGACGCGGAGATGACCCGCAGCAAGAGAGTGGGACGCTTCATCAAGCCGGAGGTCAAGAAGGAGGAGGCACCGGAGGAGCAGATCAAGGTCATCACCCTGCCGGAGACCCTGACCATCAAGGAGCTGGCAGAGAAGATGAAGCTGCAGCCCTCCGCCATCATCAAGAAACTGTTCATGGCGGGGCAGATCGTGACGGTCAACTCGGAGCTCTCCTATGAGGAGGCGGAGAATATCGCCATTGATTATGACATCATCTGCGAGAAAGAGGTACAGGTGGATGTCATCGAGGAACTCCTGAAGGAGGATGAGGATGATCCGGCAACCCTGAAGCAGCGTCCGCCGGTGGTCTGCGTCATGGGTCACGTCGATCATGGTAAGACCTCCCTCCTGGATGCGATCCGTAAGACCTCCGTCACAGAGAAGGAGGCTGGCGGCATCACGCAGCGGATCGGCGCCTACCAGATTCGGGTCAATGACAGGAAGATCACCTTCCTGGATACGCCAGGACATGAGGCATTCACTGCTATGCGTATGAGAGGTGCGAACTCCACAGATATCGCCGTTCTGGTGGTGGCAGCGGATGACGGTGTCATGCCGCAGACCGTGGAGGCGATCAATCATGCCAAAGCGGCCAATGTCGAGATCATCGTTGCGGTGAACAAGATTGATAAGCCCGGCGCCAACATCGACCGCGTGAAGCAGGAGATGACGGAGCACGGCCTGATCGCGACGGACTGGGGCGGGCAGACGGAATTCGTTCCGGTATCCGCCAAGACCGGCGAGGGCATGGATGTACTGTTGGATACGATCCTGCTGACGGCGGATATCCTTGAGCTGAAGGCCAACCCGAACCGTGAGGCCAGAGGCCTGGTGCTGGAGGCGCAGCTGGATAAGGGCCGCGGCCCTGTGGCCAATGTTCTGGTTCAGAAGGGAACCCTGCATGTGGGAGATTTTATCTCCGCAGGTGCTACCTCCGGTAAGGTTCGCGCCATGGTGGATGACAAGGGTCATCGGCTGAAGGAGGCGTTCCCGTCACAGCCGGTGGAGATCCTAGGCCTCTCGGATGTGCCGGATGCCGGCGAGGTCTTCCTGGGACACACCAGCGATAAAGAGGCCAAGCAGTACGCAAACACCTACTTACAGCAGCATAAGAAGGAACTGATCGAGGAGGCCAAGGCATCGAAGTCCCGTATGTCCCTGGATGACCTGTACTCGAAGATCGAGGAAGGCAAGCTGAAGGAACTGAACATCATCATCAAGGCGGACGTACAGGGCTCTGTGGAAGCGTTGAAGTCCAGCCTGCTGAAGCTCTCCGGTGATGAGGTGGTGGTGAAGATCATCCATGGCGGCGTCGGTGCCATCACCGAATCCGATGTATCCCTGGCGGCAGCCTCGGATGCCATCATCATCGGCTTCGATGTCCGGCCGGATGCCATGGCCAAGTCCGTGGCAGACCAGGAGGGTGTTGAGATCAAGCTTTATAAGGTCATTTATCAGGCCATTGATGATGTGGAGTACGCCCTGAAGGGCATGCTGGCACCGGTCTACGAGGAGAAGATCATCGGCCATGCCCAGATCCGTCAGCTGTTCAAGGCCTCCAGGGTCGGCAATATCGCCGGTTCCATGGTGACGGACGGCACCATCACCAAGGACTGCAAGGTACGCATCCGCCGTGGTGGTGATCAGATCTTCGAGGGCGGGCTGTCCTCCCTCAAGCGCTTCAAGGATGATGTCAAGGAGGTCCGCGAGGGCTATGAGTGCGGTCTGGTCTTCGACGGGTTCGATGAGATCCAGGTGGACGATGAGGTGGAGGCCTACATCATGGTAGAGGTACCCCGCGAGAAGCTGGAGACGAAGAAGTCGGAGTAAGCGCCTATGAGAAAAAACAGTATTAAGAACATCCGCATCAACGGAGAGGTGCAGCGTGTCGTCGCGGAGGCCATCAGAAGCAGTAAGGATCCGCGCATCAGTCCGCTGACCTCCGTGATGGATGTCAATGTGGCACCGGATCTGAAGACCTGCAAGATCCGTGTTTCCGTGATGGGTTCGGATGAGGATCGCAGACGCACGGAAGAGGGCCTGAAGTCAGCGAGCGGCTATATCCGCAGCACACTGGCCCATGAACTGAATATGCGTTACACCCCGCAGATCACCTTCATTATGGATGACTCGATAGAGTATGCGATCCGGATGTCCCGGAAGATTGATGAGGTTGCGGCTGCGGATCGGGCTGCACAGGAAGCCCGGAATGAATTACCGGAGGAAGAGAGTGAGTAGTCAGGAAACAGGAGTGATGAGGATTGATGAGGTCTGCCCTCAGGCCCGTACCATCGCCATCAGCGGACATATCCGCCCGGATGGCGACTGTATCGGCGCCTGCATGGGGATGTACCTTTATATGAAGAAGAAGAGACCTGGAGCGAGGGTCGACATCTTCCTCCAGAAGATTCCGTCCTGCTTCCACTACATCGAAGGAATCTCCGAGATCAAGACATACTTCAAGACAGGCATCAAATCCTATGATCTCTTCATCGCCCTGGATTGCGGCAGGGAGCGGCTCGGTGACGCGGGGCCTTTCTTTGATGCGGCCAAGCATACCGTCAACATTGATCATCATGTCAGCAACAAAGGCACCGGCGATGAGAATTACATTGTGCCCACGGCCTCCAGTGCCAGTGAGCTGGCCTATGATGTGATGGATCACGAAGCCATTGATGTGAAGATTGCGGAGGCACTCTACACCGGCATCGTAGCGGACACCGGCGTCTTCCGTTACGCGAACACCTCGCCGAAGACCATGCGGATCGCGGCGGAGCTGATGGAATATGGCTTTGATTTCAGCGCGCTGGTGGATCGTTGCTTCTATGAGAAGACCTATCTGCAGAACCAGATTCTGGGTCGGGCCCTGTTGGAGAGCATCACCTTGATGGACGGGCGCTGTATTGTGAGTGTCCTGGACCGCAAGGCGCTGGATTTCTATCACGCGCTGCCCAGTGACCTGGAGGGTATCGTCAGCCAGCTGCTGATGACCACCGGAGCAGAGGTCTCGATCTTCATGTATGAGCTGGAATCCATGGAGTACAAGGTCAGTCTCCGCTCCAGGGGGCTGGTGGATGTGGCGAAGATCGCCGAGCTGTTCAGCGGTGGCGGTCATACGCGTGCCGCGGGCTGCAACATGCACGGTGACCGGTACGATGCCATCAACAATCTCACGAAATTCGTGGAAAAACAACTGAATCAGCCGGATGCGGAATCGGAAGACACACAGACAGACGACCAGGAGCAGCATGACGGAGAAGTATAACGGTCTTCTGAACATCCGCAAGGAAGCAGGCTATACCTCTAATGATGTGGTTTGCAAGCTCCGCGGGATCCTGCGGATGCGCCGGATCGGTCATACCGGCACCTTGGATCCAG
>JAFSYF010000125.1 GCA_017443695.1 Butyrivibrio sp. | reverse complement strand
TCCTCCACAATGGCGGTATTGTTACCTGACAGCGCGTTAAAGAATGAACTTTTTCCCACATTTGGCCGCCCGACAACGGCGACCACATTATTCCTGCCCATAATCAATCATCCTTTTCATTCTACCTAATATTTCATTATATCATATATTCCCGAAACTGTCCCGACAACGATATTTCTTGACGTGTCCGCAGGTGAATGTTACGATGATAAAGTAATACTCACTACTCAGGAAGGACGCAGCCATGCCTGATTTTCACAAGCTCGAATCCACCATACCGGTCGCTCCGCTGCGGCTTATAGCCATGGAATCCGCCAGATCCCTGGGGGAAAGCGTTAATCGCTATATCTGTGAATTTCGCAGGGAACTGCACAAACTTCCGACCGGCGATCCCGCTTTCCACGGATATGCCACCGACAATTATCTGGTGCCCTACAGCAATCCGCGTTTCGCAAGCGGTGAGAGCAAGGCCACCATCGACGAGACCGTCCGGGGCTGCGATCTGTTTATCCTGACGGATATCTGTAACCACTCTCTCACCTATGAGATGTATGGCTATACGAACTATATGTCGCCGGATGATCACTATCAGGATCTCAAACGCGTCATCGCCGCTGCCGGCGGCAAAGCCAAGCGGATCAATGTGATCATGCCCTATCTGTATGAGGGCAGGCAGCACAAGAAGATCGGATGGGAATCCCTCGATGCGGCCGTCATGTTTTCCGAACTCTACGAGATGGGCATCTCCAATTTCATCACCTTCGATGCCCATGATCCCCGGATCTCCAATGCGGCACCTCTGGGCGGCTTCGATAACTTCCTGGCGGCCTACCAGTTCACCAAGGCACTGATCTCCAATATCGACGACCTGACGGTGGACAAGGATCACCTGACGGTCATCAGTCCGGACGAGGGTGCTCTGGACCGGGCCGTCTATTTCGCCAATGTGCTTGGAGTGGATACCGGCATGTTCTACAAGCGCCGGGATTATTCACGCGTGGTCGGCGGAACGAACCCCATCGTCGCCCATGAGTACCTGGGCAGCGATATCACCGGACGGGATGTGATTGTCATCGATGACATGATCTCCTCCGGCTCCAGTATCATCGACACGGCAAGACAGCTCAAGAACCGCGGTGCACGCCGGGTTTTCATCTGCTCGACCTTTGGTCTGTTCACGGATGGTATGTCCCGTTTCGATGAGGGTTTTGAGAAGAAGTATTTCGATGCGGTCATCACCACCAACCTGACCTATCAGCCGCCGGAGATCACCTCCAGGCCCTATCTGATTGTGGCGGATATGAGCAAGTTCCTTGCGACGATCATCGATTTCATGAACCACGATGCCTCTCTAAGCAACGTCATCACACCCACAGAGAAGATCCATGAGATCGTCCGCAAATACAACAATCGGCTCATGGAGGCCTCTGCCATCATCGAGCAGGCTGAGGCGGACAACTCCTGACCTCCAGATCCTCCATGATGTAACCGACACCGCGTATCGGCTCGATGAAGCGCCTTCCTGTGCAGGCGCGCAGCTTCTTGCGGATGTGGCTGATATGTACCGCCACGGTATTGTCCGCGCCCGGCATCACCTCTTCCCCCCAGGTATCCCGATAGATCTGCTCTGTCGTCACGACCATTCCTTTATGCTGCATCATATAATACAGAATCCGGTATTCGAGTCTGGTGAGGTCAATGACCCGACCCCGGCAGCGGAAAATAAGCGCTCCAGGATCACAGAGGAGCGGGCCATTCTGCAGAATGACCTCACGGTGTTCCTCTACCATGCCGACGCCCTGTCGCCTCGGGTAATGCAGCATCAGCGTCCTGCGAACCCGGGCGATGAGTTCCATCGGGTGAAAGGGCTTCGTGATATAATCATCTGCCCCGCACCGCAATCCCATGATCTTGTCCGCATCGCTGTCCCTGGCTGACAGCAGGATCACCGGCAGATCGCTCGTCCTGCGCAGTCTGCGCAGGCAGCTTAACCCATCTATTCCCGGAATCATGACCTCCATCAGCAGCAGATCGATATCTCCCGACGACACATGCTGCAGCGCCTGTTCCCCGGATGTGGCGCAGAGTGCCTCATATCCCTCATCCGCAAGCAACAGGGACAATACCCCGGTGATCTCCGGGTCATCATCACAGATCAGAATGCGATCTCCCCCTCTGTTTTCCCCCATACCTATCTCCTCGGCACATACCCAAATGCGTTCTTATGCCATCGCAGCTGTTCCATCCCGTCTGCGTCCGCATCGATGGCGATCACATCAAAGCGGCAGGGTCGCCCTATCCAGTGATGGCGCAGCAGGTAGAACTCTGCAACCTGGCAGATGGTCTGCTGCTTGCGCAGATTAACCGCTTCCTCGGCATAGCCGTGCCGCCTGTTCTTCCGGTATTTGACCTCCACGAAAGCAATGCAGTCCCCATCCCTGCAGATCACATCGATCTCTCCGGTGCGGCAACGGAAGTTCCGTTCCAGAATGATTCCGCCCTGTGCACAGATACAGGCACAGGCCTTGGCCTCATAGATGCTGCCGATACGACGCTTATTCATATCCCTATGATACTGTTTGGGAATCAGCCGTCAAGATGTTTAAAATATAGGAGATCTTCGATATATTAAACCTATTTGATATATGGAAGATATGGGTGAAATCGAGTAGGGGTGATGGAATCCCCCTACTCGCCGCGAGGGGTTACCTCGCGATGTCCAGATGATGATAGGCCTCGTTCGTCGCAATCCGCCCTCTGGGCGTGCGTTGGATCAAGCCGTTCTTGATCAGATAAGGCTCATAGACGTCCTCGATGGTACCGGCGTCCTCGCCGACGGCCGCAGCCAGATTGTCCAGCCCGGCCGGCCCGCCATCGAAGCGCTCGATGAGCGTCAGGAGGAGATTTCTGTCCGTGTGGTCCAGTCCCAGCTTGTCCACATCCATCAGATCCAGCGCGGCATTTGCCACTTCCTCCGTGATCCGGCCATCATAGCGCACCTGGGCGAAATCCCGCACCCGTTTCAGCGTCCGGTTGGCAAGTCTGGGTGTCCCCCGGCTGCGCCGGGCCATCTCCCGGGCACCGGCTGTCTCCACCTCCACGCCAAGGACACGTGCGGACTGCAGGATAATGGTGATGAGCTCCTCCACTTCATAGAACTCCATGCGATAGAGCATGCCGAACCGGTCTCTCAGCGGTGCGGGCAGCATTCCTGCGCGTGTGGTGGCCCCCACCAGCGTGAAATGGGGCAGATCCAGACGGACGGATTTTGCTGCCGGTCCTTTACCAATCATGATGTCGATCTTGTAGTCCTCCATGGCCGGATAGAGCACCTCCTCCACCTGGCGGTTCAGCCGGTGGATCTCATCGATGAAGAGGACATCCCCCTCCCGCAGGTTGTTCAGGATGGCCGCAAGGTCACCGGCCTTCTCGATGGCGGGACCGGAGGTGATCTTACAGTTCACGCCCATCTCCGAGGCGATGATCTCCGCGAGGGTCGTCTTGCCGAGACCTGGCGGGCCGTAGAACAGGATATGATCGAGGCACTGACCGCGGCCCTTCGCGGCCTCAATGGCTACATTCAGACTCTCCTTGATCTTCTGCTGGCCGATATAATCCGAGAGATGCTTCGGCCGCAGGGATCCTTCAATGCGTGCATCCTCCTGTGTACAGGCTGGATCCGTCCGGCGCGTGGCATCTCCCGCAGGTACCGATGTCCGTATTGTCTTCTTCTCCATCAGATCAGCTCCTTCAATGCCAGCTTCAGTACCGCCTCCGTATCTGCTGCTGCCTCTGCCGCGTCCTCTCTCGTCATGACGGCCCGTACCGCCTTGACGGACTCACTCTGCCCATATCCCAATGCCACC
>JAFSYF010000124.1 GCA_017443695.1 Butyrivibrio sp. | reverse complement strand
TCAGTCAACCCTGTGGTAGTTGAACCTCTTCTCCTCTTGCTCCGGAGCAAACATATCGACTTCAAATTCTCACTGAAGTTGATTTCACTATACAATCTCCAGTTTTTCTTTCAGTGCTTCCTGCAGCACCTGGGAGAAGTTCATACCAGCGGCTACCGCTTTTTCATTCAACCATTCCGGAATGGAGAGCGTTTTCTTAACTGCTCTGTTGCTGTTTCTCTTGTGGTATTCATCCGTATCACATCTGATTTGATTAATGAACTCATTTTCTTTTACTTCGAAAACAGTGCTTGGTTTCGGAATCTCCTTTTTGTTCTTTTCATAGCTGTAGAGCGTAAATGCAAGTACATCCTCTGCCATCAGTATCGCTTCTTCGAGCGTGTCCCCGCACGTATAACAGCCTTCCAAATCTTTGAAAAGAACAGCATATCTTCCATTCTCATCTTTAGTGAAGATAGCGGGATAAACATACGCAGCCATAGATACCTCCTTCTCTGTGAATAAAACAATGAACCTAAGAACTATTTCAACCCCGCGTCCTCTTTAATTCTGTTTGCTGTGCCCGTTGGCAATTCCTGTGATTGATGTCTTGGTACCCGAAACGTTTTGCCTGTTACTGGGCTGTACCATTCATCATGTCGTGCACCATGATCCGTAATGTAGCATTTAATCTTTTTGAGCTGTCTTATCAGTTCTGATACTTTCATTACATTCCCTTCTTGTCATAGCATCATTTTATACGTAGTTTTACGTAATGTCAAAGAGAATCTGTTTCTAGATTTGGCGCATTCCCCCCGCCCCATGCGGGGCGGGACTCTTGTGTCACTCATTAAAGTCATATATATCCATCTTCTCTAAGAGCGTCTGATGCTCGAGTAATTCATTAAGGGCCAACCATTGTAATTCAGGTTGGCCCTTGATAATTCTTCTTTATTTCCCCGAGATCACGATGCCGTCTATGGCGATGTAGGGGATGACACCGGAGCCGTCACAGCGCTGTGTGTCCGATATGCCGCGGATGTGACAGAAGGCCTCTCCCAGATTACCATTGACCATCGTTTCTGTTACGGCGTACTGCACCTTGCCGTTTTCGATGAGGAAGCTGTTCTTGGCAACGCCTGAGAACTCACCGTTCGTCCCTGGTGATCCGCCGGAGAACCCGCCCAGAATCAGTCCATGATCGATGGAAGCGATCAACTCCTCCAGCGAACTGTTTCCAGCTTCCACCACCAGATCCGATCCCGTGTTCTTCACCACCGGGCGTCCTGTCTTGTTGGCCGCATACAGACTCAGAATATGCGTATTCAACACACCCTTGTCGATGACGGTGACAGCCTCCGCCAGGAAGCCATTCTGCGTCCCCCGCTCACCCATCGTGATTCTCTCATCAAAGGGATCCAGCCGTACCGTCAGCGACGCATCCGCCACCTTCTGCCCGACCTTGTCCAGCCACTGGCTTGTTCCGTCAATGATGACGCCGTCACGCACATAGTTGGACAACAGCATCTGGATGAAATTCTCCGCGCAGCCCGGTGTAAGGATCACGGTACCGGTGAATTTCCCCTCCAGCGCCTTCGGATGGATACTCTCCTGAATATCCTCCAGGTGCTTGCGTACATCCGAGATCTCTATGAACGGTGTGTCCAGATCATCCGTGCAGAACCAGGTGTAATCCAGTCCTGTGGTCGCTTCCCCGTCGCTGGCAGAGATCTCCAGGGAAAAGGAATACCGCCCACCGAATCCCTCAAACTCCGTTCCATTGGTATTACGGGAGATCCAGTGCCACCTGTCAAAGGAGCTGATGGCACTCATAATCTTCACCTTCGGATAGTCCCTGGCGACAGTATCCAGAAATTCCTTCGTCCGTTCCAGGAATCTGTCCATGTCTGGTTCGGATACACCCTGCCGGAACACCTCCTTGCCCTGATCCGGCGCGATGTCGTGACAGGAATCTTCCTCGGCCGATTCTGCCGCGGTGATTCCATCCTCCACGAGCTTCCTCAGTCCCTCCTCGGAGATGTCATTGCATCCGACAACGCCCATTCTGTCACCGGCAAAAATCTTCAGACTCCCGCTGTTATTGAAAACGGTTCGGAACAGCTTAAACGCACCATCCTCAAGATTCAGCTCCTGCTTCTCTGACTGTGACAATGTGTAGGAATATTTTTCAGTCTTCTTACCGGCCAGAATGCCATCCAGTAAACTTGCGGTGTTTCTGATATCGCTCATTGTCTCCTCCTTACCTGCCACCGATCATGATCTTGCATCTCATGTGAGGGCCGCCCATACCCACCGCCATCCGCTGTTTCTTTCCGCAGAAGCCGCTGGAGGACCATTCCACCTCATTCGAGACCATATCCACCGTCTTGAGCATCTCAAAGGCGACGCCTGTCACCGTCGTATCCAAAAGCGCTCTGCCGAGCTTGCCATTCTTAATCTCATAACCGCAGGTCACACCAAACATAAACTCACCCGTGAGATCCGCCTGTCCGTTTCCCGAGCGGATCAGGTAATATCCGTCGTCCACAGAGGAAATTAGCTCATCCACCGTGCTCTTGCCGGGCAGGATGCAGGTATTGCGCATCCGGATAATGGGCTCATCAGAGAATGCCCAGCCTCTGGCGTTGCCTGTCGGCTTCATCCCGTATTCCTCCGCCGTCTCCCTGTCATTCATGTATCCTGTCAGGATGCCGTCCTTGATGAGCACATCATCTGTGGCCACCGTTCCCTCGTCATCCAGAAAAACTGGCAGAGGCGCAGGCTTCCCATCGACGGTATGCGCATAGTCCACCATGTTCACCAGCTCGGAACCAACTCTTTGATTCAGATTCGGCCCTGCCACACTTCCACCGCGCACCAGATCCGCCTCAACGGTATGCCCCACCGCTTCATGTGCCAGCATACCGCCCATGAAGCCGCCCAATACGACGGTCTTATAGCCGGCCTCCGCATATACACCCGCCTTCTTGTCCATCAGCTGTTTATAGAGCTTGTCAATACCGGGATAGAGCGTCTGCGGATCACTGAAATGCTCCTGGAAACTGCCATAGCCACCAAACACCTCAAAGAGCTCCACCGGCGCACCATCTGCTGTCTCCGCGTTCATAAACACATAGACATAGCACCTGGGTGTTACGAGATGTCCGCAGGCCGCATCGGAGGTATAGATGATTCTGTCCTGGGAATCCTCCGTATAGATCACCTGCCTGCTGGTCAGATCCGGATATTTCTGAACGATGTGATCATCCACCACACGGCAGAAATCGATAATCCGCTTCTGCTCCACATCAATGATCTCTCTGTTTAACGGAACGACGCCGTTGCTGACCTGCGGCGGCAGTGCAATATGCCGGTCCGAATGCTTTCCAAGGAACAGCGCATTCTCTGTTGCCGCTTTGATGACCTTCTCCGCTGCCTCCGGCGTATACTCCGCAATCGAAGCAAAACCGAAGGTTCCATCCCTGTTCACCCTTGCACTGATGCCTCTGCTCTCACTGCGAACATTCTGGACGAGATTGCCCTTCAGCAGCACCACCGCACGGTTTCTGTTCTCATGCCCCCGCAGCACCGTCTGCACGCCGTCCGCAAACAACGCTTTTTTGGCGCCAATGATATCATCCAGCATTTTCTTCCTCCTTGTTCTCCTTCGTGATATGGATGTTGTGGTTCACCTTGGCGTCATAAGTGCCGGCACGCATGATCTCTGTGAAATCCACCCCTGTCGCTTCACTCATCATATCGAAGACCTGCTTCATCACCACGGGCATATTGCCGGAGATCTGAGCGGCGCCCGAATCACCACTTCCATCGCCTGTACTGTAGATATTGATCTTGTCGATCTGGGACAGCGGTTTCGCGATCTCTGCAGCCATCTGCGGCATAATCTGGATCATCATTTCGGCCATGGCGGCACCGTTATACTTCCTGTAGGCCTCCGCCTTCTTCTCCATCGCCTCGGCCTCCGCCAGACCCTTGGCCTTAATGCTCTCGGCCTCGGCCCGTCCCTTGGCTGCGATACCGGCCGCCTCCGCGTCATACTTGGCCTTGATTCCTGCAGCCTCCTGCTCAGCGGCATATTTCTGCGCGTCCGCCTGCGCCTTCCTTGCCTCCGCGGCTTTCTCCTGCTCATATTTCGCCGCTTCCGCCGCCTTCTGGCGTTTCAGCAGCTCGGCCTCTGCCACCTTCTCTGCCTGGTATTTCTCCGCATCCGCGCGCTTCTCCACGTCCGCCGCCAGCTCCTGCTCCTTGACCGTGACCTCACGCTGTCTGAGTTCTGCTTCCCGCTCCGCCTTGGCGATCTGTGCATTCACCATGGCCGCCTGGATGGTCTTCTGCTGCTCCTGCTGCTGGATCTCATAAGCGGCATCCGCCTCGGCATTCTTGGTATCCGCCAGCTTCTTCAATTCCGCCTGCTTGATGGCCAACGCATTATTCTTCTCTGCAATCTCCGACTGCGCAAGCACTCTGGCATCGTTGGCAGCCTTATCCGCCTCCGCCTTGGCGATGGCCACATCCCGGTCTGCCTGCGCCTTGGCGATGGCCGCATCCTTCTTGATCTTCGCGGTGTTGTCCATACCGAGATCGCTGATCAGCCCGTTCTCATCCGTAACATTCTGGATGTTGCAGGAAAGGATCTCGATACCCAGCTTGTTCATATCCTTACTGGCCTTCTCCATAACCTGATCAGAGAAAGAATCCCGGTCTGTGTTGATGGCCTTCAGCGGCAGTGTTCCGATGATCTCACGCATATTCCCCTGGAGGGAGTCCTGGAGGTCTTCCGTGATCTGTTTCGGGTTCTTATTCAGGAAGTTCTTGGCAGCAAGCTGGATGGCTTCCTCGCCAGTGCCGATCCGGACCTTGGCAACGGCATCCACGTTGACGTTGATGAAGTCATTCGTCGGAACGGACTGCTCTGTCTTGATATCCACGGTCATCTGACCCAGGTACAGGATATCCACCCGCTCAAAGAACGGCACCTTGATCCCGGCACGCCCGATCAGGATCCGGGGCTTCTTCCTCATTCCGGAAATGATGAATGCCTTATCCGGCGGAGCCTTCACGTATCCGCTTGCCAGAATGATGATGGCGAGTACGGCGATGATGAGGATGGGTACGAGTGGTATGAGGTTGAACGTAATCATGTGACTCCTTTCTGAGGTTCCCCTCGCGGCGGATGCTTCCGCCAGATATTCTGTGTCTGATGCACGCCTTTGTAATGACAAAGGACAATCGAGGTGACAGGACTCGAACCTGCGGCATCCTGGTTCCAAACCAGGCGCCCTACCAACTGGGCCACACCTCGATGTGGCACTGGTTGCCACCCCAGTGCCGGGCTTTTCAACCAGAGAAAGGCTTGTTCCACGAATGCTTGCACTGCTACGGGACAACACTATATCATGTCAATACATTTCAATAC
>JAFSYF010000123.1 GCA_017443695.1 Butyrivibrio sp. | reverse complement strand
CCAACCTGGATCAGGTCATCCCGCCACAGGATCTGATCCAGCTGAAGAACGCGCTGTTTGCCATCGATCCCGGGACGCCGGGACTGACCTGCTTCCGGATCCGGATCTCGAACGGCAAGCTGAACTGGATCGCCGCCAATCTCAAGAAACGGGGGGAGGCCGGCGATGTCCTGACCCTGGATATGTCGGACATCCAGTCGTTGAAGTCGGATATCTCCTCCGCCTACTATGATGAGATGACGGGGCTGCTGAACAAGCAGGCCATCACGGATTTCGCGACGAAGCTGACGCGTACTGAGCCCGCGCCTACGTTCTATCTCTGTATGCTGGATATCGATTATTTCAAGAATGTGAATGATACCTTCGGGCATCTCGTGGGGGATGAGGTCATCACAGAGGTGGCCCATATCATCCAGGATAATGTCGGCACTGCGGGCAAGGTCGGCCGGATCGGCGGTGATGAGTTCATGCTGGTGCTGGAGCGGGTCCGTAACGAGGCCACGCTGCGCAAGGTTCTGGCGCTTGTCCGGGACGGTGTGGAGGACAGGTTCCGTCAGTTCCGGGGCCGGATGAATATCACGGTGACCATCGGCGCTGCCCTGTTCCCGGACTATGTGCAGGACTACGACAGTCTGTTCAAGCTGGCGGATAAGATGCTCTATCTGGGCAAAACCAAGGGCCGCAACCGCTATATCATCTATACGCCCGAGGTCCACGGGGCGGTCGATGCTTCTCCCCAGGCGACACAGACCGTCATGCTCAAATCCTCCGATGGCCAGGAGAAGATCGCGCTGGAGCTGAATCTGATGGCCAATTTCCTGCACCGTGCGCATCTGCCAATCGCGGAAGCCATCAAACGGGTGCTGGTGACCTATGGGCTGGATGAGTTGTTCGTCTTTTTCTCCCAGCTGGACGAGAGCCGGTACGGCATCCGTCGTGTCGATCTGCCGGACGGCCAGAGTCAGATTGAAGAAACGTCCACGGAGATGCGGATTCTGGAATCCGATGTGTTCCAGCCATTGTATGATGCCAATCAGACCGCGACGGTCAATTTCTTTGATCTGAAGAAGGACCAGCATGCGGCACTCATGCAATATATGGAAGAGAACGAGCGCCGTTATCTCCTCGTCTACCGCATGAGCAAGTCCAAGAATAAGGGCGGCTATGTGGTCTATGCCAATAAGCGGGATAATTCCCGCAGGCTGTCCGTCTCCGATGTCCTGAATCTGGTCTATTTCGCGCGGATGATCGAGCTGACGAGCGTGGACCGCTAATCCTGCATGGGTCAGTTCTCCTTATAATATTGTTCGATGATGGCTGCGGCGGCGCAGAGTCCGTCTCTGTCCGCTTCGGTGAACCGGGCTGTCGTGGGGCTGTCGATGTCCAGTACGGCGATGACGGCGCCGTCCCTGTGGATGGGGATGACGATCTCCGAGGCGGAGGCGCTGTCACAGGCGATGTGTCCGGGAAAAGCGTGGACGTCAGGCACCAGTTGGACGGTGTCGGTCGCTGCGGCTGTCCCGCAGACGCCCCGCCCAACGGGGATGCGGATGCAGGCGGGCTTGCCCTGGAAGGGCCCCAGGATGAGTGCGCCGTCCCGCATGAGGTAGAAGCCTGCCCAGTTGATGTCCTCCATGCTGTCGTAGATCAGGGCGGCGGCATTGGCAAGCAGCGTGATGTCCCAGGGGGCATCCTGCGCAAATGCGGCGAGCTGCTGTTTTAACAGGGGATAGTCCATGGGATTCTCCTTATGGGGCGGACACACAAGATACTGTACTATTATAGCAGGCGAAGGTGATTAAGTCGAGGCCCCGGAAGCATCACGCGAGCCTGCGACATCATTCTGCAAAACACTGTATGGTCCCGTGGGGTCCCGCAGGCGGCTCGCGAGCTTGCGACGAGCGCGAGCAGGCCGCCCGGGGGATGCTCCCAGGGCCGACCGATTAGCCATATGTCGAGCAGGCCGCCGCGGGATTTCACGGGACTGGGCAACGGGCTGCCTGCGGGATACTTGACATCATCACTTGAACATGGTAAAGTGTACACGTTTTGTAAGGGAGCAAAATCATATGGTTTAGCTCCCTTGTGCTTTATTTTCAGGGAGGGCATCGGGCCCCCCAAGGGAGGATACGATTATGAAAAAGAAGCTTGCATCAATCCTGTGTCTCGCCGGCATGGTCATGAGTCTCGCGGCCTGCGGCGGATCCGGCAGCAACTCCGGCATCGACGCCGGCGACTCCGGCACCCAGGGCGGCATCCAGAAGAGCAGCGCCATCGACATGAGCGGCGTCCAGCTCAAGAGTGACGGCGTCCTCTCCGTCGGGTGCGAGATCGGCTACCCGCCTTTTGAGGATTTCGCGGACGACGGCACCACCCCCATCGGCTACGACATCGACATCGCCACTGCCGTGGCAAACAAGCTCGGCCTTGAGGTCAACTTCATCAACACCGCCTGGGACGGCATCTTCGCCGGCATCGGTGTCAACTATGATATCGCCTGCTCCGCCGTCACCATCACACCGGAGCGCCAGGAGACCATGCTTTTCTCCACCCCCTACATCAACAACTACCAGGCCGTCGTCCTCATGGCCGATGATGCCAAGGAGATCGGCTCCTTCATGGACCTGGACGGCATGACCATCGCCCTGCAGAAGGAGACCACCTCCGACATCCTCATGAGCGACTACAAATCCACCGGCTCCATCGACATCCAGATCGTCGCCAATGAGAAGATCACCAGCTGCTTCACCCAGCTCCAGAACGGCGAGGTAGACGCGGTTGTGGTGGACAGCACCGTGGCAGACGGCTACATGGGCCGCTCCAAGGACTTCAAGATCGCCTACGAGGACATGCAGGAGGCGGAGCAGTTCGGTATCGCCATCGGCAAGGACAACACAGCCCTCCAGACCGCCATCAACCAGGCACTGAAGGAACTGGAGGCCGAGGGCTACATCAAGGAGACCTACGACTACTGGTTCGGCGCTGCAGCGGAATAAGCCATGAAAAAAACGGATCTGAAAAAATACAGCAAACAACTAATCATAACAGGCGTTATCGTCCTGGTCTGCATCATTCTGGCCATCCTGAAGCCGGGGCGGGAGGAGCTGCTGCGGCGGACCTCCCCGGAGATGCAGACCCTGATCGACGCCGATGCGAACAGCAGCCGGAAGCGGGTGACGGTGACCTACAACGATCTCCTGATCGTGAACTACGTCTCCCTCTCCTCTTCCGGTGCCAACGTGCTGAGCGAGCGCTATGTGGGCTTCCTGGGGCAGACCTGGTCCGCGGATGAGGGCGCAGCCAAGATCGCCGGCCAGATGATCAACTACACCTACCGGATGCTGGGCTGCGGCGAGAACCTGATGCACGGCGCCAAACTGACGGTGCTCCTGACCACCCTGACGGTGTTCTTCGGGGTGATCCTGGGCACCATCCTGGCCCTGGGCAAGATCAGCAAGCGCAAGCTCCTCTCCCGCCTGTCCAGCGCGTACATCTTCTTTTTCCGGGGCACACCGCTCTTAATCCAGATGTTCGTGGTCTATTTCACGGTACCCGGCATCTTCGGATTCGCCTGGCGGGATCTGTTCCCGGCCTCGGATGCCGAGGCGGTGTACAAGGGCGCATTTACGGCGGCACTGATCGCTTTTGCCCTGAACTCCGGCGCCTACTGCGCAGAGATCGTCCGCAGCGCCATCCAGTCCATTGACAAGGGGCAGTTCGAGGCCGCCAAGGCCCTTGGCATGAGCTACGCCCAGACCATGACGCGCATCATCATCCCCCAGTCCATCCGCCGGATGATCCCCAATGTCAGCAACGAATTCATCATGATCCTGAAGGACGCCTCCCTGGTCTTTGCCATCTCGCTGATGGACATCACCACCATCTCCAAGAACATCATGACCTCCGAGGGCTCCTACCTGGTATTCCTGCCGGCGCTGATCATCTATCTGGTCATCACCGCGTTCTTCGGGGTACTGTTCAACTGGATCGAGAAGCGGTTCTCCATCTACGAATAAGAGGTCAGCCATGAGCGATTCCTACGAATATATCTTAAAAACCGAGCATGTCAGCAAGCGCTTCGGCGATCTGGAAGTGTTAAAGGACATCAACCTCTCTGTGAAAAAAGGCGAGGTGATCTGCATCATCGGCCCCAGCGGCGCCGGCAAATCCACCTTTCTGCGGTCCCTCAACCAGCTGGAGAAGATCACCAGCGGCAAGATCTTCGTGCGGGACGAGCTCTTCCTGCACCGGGAGAACGACCACACCGTGGACCGTCTGCCGGCGGACAAGCAGCAGGAGCTGTTATTGGAGATGGGCATGGTGTTCCAGCGTTTCAACCTCTTCCCCCACAAGACGGTGCTGCAGAACGTCTGCGAGGCGCCCCTGGTGGTGAAGAAGGAGAAAAAAGACGTCGTGGAGAAGCGGGCCCTGGAGCTGTTGGAGCGGGTGGGTCTCGCGGACAAGCGGGACGAATACCCCAGCCGCCTCTCCGGCGGACAGCAGCAGCGTGTGGCCATCGCCAGGGCGCTGGCCATGAACCCTGAGATCATGCTCTTCGACGAGCCTACCTCCGCGTTGGATCCGGAGCTGGTGGGCGATGTGCTGGAGGTCATGCGGGAGCTGGCCCACACCGGCATGACCATGCTCTGCGTCACCCATGAGATGGGATTTGCCCGCGAGGTGGCGGACCGTGTGTTATTCATGGCCGATGGCATCATCGTGGAAGAAGGTGTTCCGGAACTACTTTTTTGCTCGCCGAAGGCCGAAAGAACGAAAAATTTCTTAAAATCTGTTTTGTGAGTTGCCGCATCCACCTGCCTCATAGGTTGCACATGTTATGAATCATCGTACCTACAGCCAGACCTTTGACTACTCCCTCATGTTACTTGCCACATCGGCAATATGGGGGTTTGCTTTTGTCGCCCAGTCCCGGGGCGGGGACGTGCTGGGGCCCTTCAGCTTCAACGCGGTGCGCTGCCTGATCGGGTGGCTCGTCCTGCAACCCGTTATCCGTCTGCTGGACCACATGGGCTATGGCCACAGGCCTCAGACCCCCACAGAAGCCCGCAGGCTCTGGGTTGCCGGCGGTCTCATTGGCATTGTTCTGTTCATCGCCACCAATTCCCAGCAGCTGGGGATCACCTATGGCCGCAGCGCCGGCAAGGCGGGCTTTATCACGGCCTGCTACCTCATCTTCGTCCCCATCCTCGGGATCTTTCTGGGCAAGAAGGTCCGGGCCAACGTCTGGATCGCCGTGGTGCTGGCCATGGCCGGCATTTATCTGCTCAGCGTCACCGGATCTCTTGGCTTTGCCTGGACGGATCTGCTGCTGCTGGTCAGTGCCTTCTCCTTTGCCATACAGATCCTGCTCATTGACTATTTCGTGGCCGATCTGGACGGTGTCCGGATGGCCGCCATTCAGTTCCTGTCCTGCGGGGTGCTCTCTCTCATCCCCATGATATGGCTGGAGTCGGGAACCAGTGTGGAGAGCATCCGCCTGTGGCTCGCGGCCTTCCGGGATCCCGCGGGCTGGGGCTCCATTCTGTACGCCGGGATCCTCTCCTGCGGGGTGGCCTATACGCTGCAGATCGTAGGTCAGCGCCATGTGGAGCCTACCCTGGCCTCCCTGATGATGAGCTTTGAGTCCGTGTTCTGCCTGCTGGGCGGGTTCCTGCTGCTGTCTGAGCGCCTCTCCCTGCGTCAGATCCTAGGCTGCGCCATCATGTTCGCGGCGATCCTCCTGGCCCAGCTGGGGGGGCAATCACAGTGAAGCGTGTGAATAAAGCGGCCCTATCTATGCATCATCCCGTTCTAATGATATAATGATTGGATACAACCATTATTTTTCCATGCAATTCCCCACAGAAACAAAGGAGGTTCTCGGATGGAACGATCGAAGGTTTATTTCACGGATTTCCGGACGGTGCTGGGGGTCAGCCTCACCGCCAAGCTCCAGAAGCTGATCCGGATGGCCGGCATGGGCAACATCGACATGGATGGCAAATTCGTCGCCATCAAGATGCATTTTGGTGAGCTCGGCAACCTCGCCTACCTGCGGCCCAACTACGCCAAGGCCGTGGCGGATGTGGTCAAGGAGCAGGGAGGCCTCCCCTTCCTGACCGACTGCAACACCCTCTACCCCGGCAGCCGCAAGCACGCCCTGGAACACCTGGACTGTGCCAACATCAACGGCTTTAATACCATAACAACCGGTTGTCAGATCATCATCGCCGATGGCCTCCGGGGGACCGACGACATCATCGTCCCTGTGCCCAACGGCGAGTACTGCAAGGAAGCCTACATCGGCCGCGCGGTCATGGACGCAGACATCATCATCTCCCTGAACCACTTCAAGGGCCATGAGCAGGCGGGCTTCGGCGGCGCCATCAAGAACCTGGGCATGGGCTGCGGCAGCCGTGCCGGCAAGATGCACCAGCACAACAGCGGACAGCCTCAGGTCATGACCGATCTCTGCCGTGGCTGCCGCCGCTGCGCCAAAGAGTGCGGCTCCGACGCCATCAGCTATAACGGCAACAAGGCCTGGATCGACCCGGCCAAATGCAAGGGCTGCGGCCGCTGCATCGGCGCCTGCGCCTTCGATGCCATCGAGAATGTCAACGAGGATGCCCCGGCGCTGTTGGGCCGGAAGATGGCGGAATACACCGCCGCGGTTGTGGGCGGCCGGCCGAACTTCCACATCAGCCTGATCACGGACGTCTCGCCCAACTGCGACTGCCACGGCGAGAACGACGCCCCCATCCTGCCGGACATCGGCATGCTGGCCTCCTTCGACCCGGTGGCACTGGACCAGGCCTGCGTGGATCTCTGCCAGCAGGCGGAGCCCATCCGGAACAGCCAGCTGGGCGACAACATGGCGGACGAGCACTTCCACGACCACGGGGACGTCTGGCACAACAGCAACCCCAACGTCTCCTGGGCCGAGACCCTGGAGCACGCGGAGAAGATCGGCGTCGGCACCCGCGCCTACGAACTCGTCACGATGAAATAACGCTTAGAAACGCTCCTGCGCAATGAAAAAGCAGCCCACCGGGCTGCTTTTTCATACACAGAGCCGCCCCTGCTACTACCTCTTATCCCTGTCGATCATCTCCAGCGAGATCACCGTGAGCAGCACATATACCACAATCCACAGCGCAAGCCACCCCCAGCACTCATTCACCACCGCCGGATCGAACCTGTACTCCTCCTTCTGATTGTACGCCGCCGTCTTCATCAGGACTTCTTCTTTCCTGCCATCCTTCTCAATCTTCACCATCAATTCCAGAATGGGCTTCTCCCCCTCAATCTCCACATCCTTCATCTTCAGCACATTGTTCCACACAGAGGTCATGGGCAGACTGTTATAATCCCCCTGACTGCACAACACCGTCAACCCCCACTTGGAGATCGTCAGATTCGTCAACGGCATCACATTCTGCGGCAGATCGAAGAAACCGCCGGAGAACACCAGCTGGATGATCAGCAGGAACGGCATCACCGTCATGGCCCCCGTCGTCGTACGAGAGACCGACGAAATGAACAGCGCCAGCATATCCGCGGCATAGGTCGTCAAGAACAGTGAAATCACGAAATCCAGATAGGGCACCGGAAACGTCAGATACTTCGTCGGAAAAACCACCCCCATCACATTACAGACAATGATGATGATCACCGCCTGTCCCAAACACAGCACCGCCTGATAAATCATATGCGCCGCCACATAGGAAGTGATATGCAGACCGGACCGGTGCTCTCTCTTCACGATCGCGCGCTCCCTGCAGACCGACTGAATGGAATTGAAGAACCCGTTCCAGATACAGACGCAGCTCAGGGCAAAAGTGCCCATGGCCGTCCCCTCCATCGTCTTGAACATATTCCGACCTACGGCGAAGGACACCAGCCCGGCGATAATGGCGGACATCGGCAGCACCTTCCAGTCACTCTGGAAAATAAACATACGGAACAGCTTGCCCAGATAGATCCACATCTGTGCCAGGCGGCCCGTATGTCTTGACACCTTGACCTCTTCCATGTACTCCATATCCGTCTCACCCAACCTTTCTCTTCGTATAATCGATGTACTTCTCCACGAACTCATTGGCACGGCCCTCGCCGCCCTCCTCCTTCTGATTGATGGATAGCAGGATCTCCTCCATGGAGTTCTTTCCAAAGAAAGCATAGGCCTCCTGCACCGGCCCATACCAGGCCAGCCGCCCGGTCCTGGTCTTATCCTTGGCCAGCACGATCACATCATCGAACAAATCAATCACACGGTCCGGCGTATGGGTGATCACGATCACGATCTTCCCCTGATCCGCGATGGCACGCAGCTTCTCAAACAGACTCCTGGCCACCACCCCATCCAGACCGGAATCCGGCTCATCCAGAATGAACAGATCCGGATCCGAGATGAACTCCATCGCAATAGACAGACGCTTGCGCTGCCCGCCGGAGAGCTTCTCCACCAGACTATTCTTCACCGCCGTCAGACCGAACTGCTCCAGCACCTCCTGCACACGCTTGCGCTTCTCCGCACGATGCACGGAGGACGGCAGCCGCAGCGACGCCGCATCCATCAGCGTCAGCTGCACGGTATCGTTGCTCCGCATCAGATCCTGCTGCGGCACGAAGCCCAGCTTATACTTCATCCGGTCATACTCCGCATACACATTCCGGCCATCCATGACGATGGAGGCATCCGCCTTCTCATAACCGGTCACCGCATTGACATACGTCGTCTTACCGGCGCCGGAACCGCCCAGCAGCAGCACCATATGCCCCTTGGGGATCGACATATGGATATCCTTCAGCAGATACCGCTTCCGGAAGAAATCAATCACCGTCCGGTCCTTGATATTCACCGTCAGGCCATCCTTCACCACCGCGGCATCCACCCCGGCGACCTTCGCCCCATCCGCCTCCGTCTCTAATACCACCTTCTTTGTGGGCTGGAACTTCTTTGAAAAACCCCAGATCGGCGCCACAATGCTATCCAATACGAGCAGCAGCGGCACCCAGAACTTCTTCCGGTTGAACACCTTCACCAACCCGTTATAGATACGGGTCAAATAGACCAGCATCGTGATAAACAGGGTAAAGGCCATCAGCGTCACGATCATCGCCACCGGCAACTCCGCCTGCGAGATGCCATCATTCTGCAGGATATAGGAAACCAGTGACACGGCATACCCAAAAGCCGCCAGTATGGTATAAGTCCTCCCTTCCTTCTCCCGGTCCGCGCACAGCGCGATATGATACTCCCTGGCCACCGGAATCCATGCCCAGAACCCCTTCACCCCGCACTTGGTGAATATCTTCATATACCCGATACCCAGCAGAACATAGTTCAAAAGCTTCGGCACCAGCTGCGACTGAATATTGAACAACAACTCACTATTATCCATATGATGTACGACTCCTCTCCCTACGCATACAAACTATACACCACCTGTTATCTGTATCATAACGTATGTTCTCTTATCACCTTCGCCCCGAACGGTGCCAGGGCCAGCTGTGCGATCT
>JAFSYF010000122.1 GCA_017443695.1 Butyrivibrio sp. | reverse complement strand
TCATCTGGATGCGGGTCTCCAGTCGCCCAAAGGGCTGCGGCTGATACATGAGGCATTGGTGCCTGATGGTCTCTACTGTCTCAACATCATTACGGCGGTGGATGGTGTGATGGCCATGCCGGGGCTGATGCAGAAGGAACTGGCCGCAGAGGAGTTCATCCATGCGGATCTGGTACAGTGCAATCTGCAGAGAGATCCGAAGCATCGACAGAACTGTCTGTTGCTTGCGACGGACAAGGATCTGCCGGCGTCACCGCAGGAGATTTTCGATTGAGAACAAAGGAGAAGATTCCATATGAATAAACGGGTACTGGTGATCAGCAAGGGCGCGACCTTCATGGTGGGCGCGATCTGCAACAACCTTACAGAAGCCGGCATGGAGCCTGTGCAGGCGGCGCCGACGGTGGCCGATATCAATGAGAAGGGAACAGATGCATCGGTGTTCCTCTTCTATCTGGGAGCCTATGTGGAAGAGATCCCGGAGGTACTGGTCTTCCTGAAGGATTACTGCGCGGAGCATGAGAAGCTTCTGGCGGTGGTCGGTGACGACGGGGAGTTCGCCGTGTTCACAAGATCCATTCCGATGGATATGATCGCGGAGCGCTTCGCCAGGCCGTTGGATGTCCACAGTCTGGTGGCCGGTCTGGAACGGCTCATGGATATGAGCGATGAGTTGTCCGCGCGGAAGTCGATTCTGCTGGTGGATGACGACAGTACCTTTCTGCGGATGATGCGGGACTGGCTGGTCACCAGTTACCGGGTGACCGTGGTCACCTCCGGTATGCAGGCCATCCAGTATCTGGCCAAGAACACGCCGGATCTGATCCTGTTGGATTATGAGATGCCGGTGACCAGCGGACCGCAGGTGCTGGAAATGATCCGCTCGGAGTCCGCCACGGCCACAACACCGGTGATCTTCCTCACGGGCAAGGGGGATAAGGAAAGCGTCATGAAGGTGCTGGCGCTGAAGCCGGACGGATACCTGCTGAAATCCTCCGGGAAGGACGAGATCCTGAAGTCGGTGGAGGAATTCTTTGAACAGGCGAAGCGGAAGCATCCTGGCGCGTAACAATAATTCTTAAAAAAGTATAAATTTTGTCCAAAGTGTGAAAAATCTGTGGTCAAAGTGGGACAACAGGTATAGAATATACACAGGGGAATTTCGATATATGCGGAGGTAGTACCATGAAGCGAGGGTGCAGAAAGGTCGCACCCGCGTTGATAGTTGCACTAGTGGCGGGTCTGGCGATGCCGAATATGGCATACGCGTACCCCTATCAGGGCAGGACATATCAGTATGCGGGCAATAGTAATTTAGCTAACCAGAAGGTCGAGGCCGATAAGGCCCGGATCTACGGGGATCTGAGTGTGTTGGAGAAGCTGTCGGATGCATCATCCGGTGCAGGCAGTACTTCTTACGTGGAGATGCTCATGGACGCGACCGGAGCGGATGATGAGGCCGGGGAGCTGGCGGTATTCAAGGATGTAACCTTTGGTGGAAAGTCGGTTCTGGATCAGCAGGGTATTGAGGACTTAAGGAAGATCAAGCCGATGACCGTTACTGTAGGACGCCTCAAGGTGATCATGGCGGACGGTTATAAGCTCAAGGAGATCGAACTCGGTGGGCTGCAGGAGAACAAGAAGGGTGAGCTGGAGTTCGTCCTGAAGAGAGTGCGGAGTGATGAACAGGTAACGCTGTCGACGGTATTGCCGGCAGATGAGTCCGTCAAGTATGCGCCGACCCAGATGAAGGTGACTTATTACGACAATGCGAAGAAGAAGAACCGGGAAGTCTATCTGACGATCTACAGCGAAGTGAGAGAAAAAGACCGGGATAGGGACAAAGACAAAGAAAAAGACTGATATGGCCGAGAGACGAATGAATTTCCGGATGGAGTTGTCCGCCACCCTGGTGATTAAGCCCATCGGTTCAAAAGGGGAGGGGAGTCCGACAGCAGTTCAGATCGTGGATGTCTCCAAGACAGGGATAGGGCTCCAGACCCCGGTAAAGCTGCAAAAGGATATGACCTATGAGGTGGATTTGACGCTGTGGACGAAGGAGACGATCCATGCGTTCATGAACATTGCACGTGAGGTTCCGACAAACGGCGGATACATCTATGGGGCCACTTTCATAGGGATGTCACAGACGGATATGCAGCGGATTGCCGTTTACGAGGACTTCCTGTCGATGGAGTTGCAACAGTAGCATTATTTGAATCATGTGAATAAGAAAAAGGGTTGGCATTGGCCAACCCTTTTCAATATGCACAGGGGGTGAATCAGAATTTGCCGCTGTGGCCGCCAAAGGTGCCGCCGGAGTGACCGGTATGGGTGATACTGCCACCACCGGAGCGTGTTTCCTTGGGAATGGCGACCCTCGAAACGGTGTGCCGCAGATAACGGTCCTCGCTGTGTTTCAGCTGAAGGCCACGACTGGAATGGTAAGGATTGGCGTCCTTGGCCGCGTGGACATTGTTCATCCTGTGCAACTGGATGAACAGTGGAATCAGCGCCAGCAGGAAACCGATGAGCAGGCAGATCAGGAAGGTGACGAAAGTGAAGGCCTGTTCCGTCCGCGCCCGTGTGACGATGTGATTGGTGATGGAGATGTAGGTGCGGAAGGCGTGTGCGAAATCCCCGTCGCTCATGTAGGGGATGAACTCGTCTTCCATATCGTACAGGACATTCTCTGTAAAGTATTCGATGGCTTCCCCATGCGTGCAGGTAGCCCAGCTGCGGTCGTTGATGGCAACCAGAAGCAGGATGCCGGACTTCTCCTCATCCAGGCCGTAGTTGTTCAGCAGAAAGAAATCGTCGGCATATTCGGTGGGTGTGAGCATACCGGTTGTATCCACGGTGACAACAACCACGTCAAAGGCGTAGGCCTCACGTACCTTGTCGATCTGTGCCCGCAGGGAGGATTCTTCCGTGTCGGTGAGGAGATCGGCATAGTCCACCACCGGATCCGGCAGACCATCGGAGCGGATGGGTGCAGGTGCTGCAGCCGAGGCATTGATCCCCGTCACAAGGACAGCCATGAGCATCATGGTCAGAAGGAAAAAGGTTTTACGGATATTTCGAAACATGATCATACGCCTCCCGTCACAAGTAGATAATGGCTGCAGCAACCAGTGAGGCGATCAGTGTGAAGGCCGAGCCGAAGAGCAGATAGTAGATCGCGGCCCGCCCTTTGCTGACGGGCAGTTCCCCGACGAATTTGCCGCTTTGTGCGTTCATGGCGAAGAGGTAATGATGATTCTGCCAGGTGGTCTCCAGGAGCCAGATTGGGTAGAGCGCGTACTGATTGCTGATCTTACGCGTCTCGATGTGGCTTTTGGTCATGGACAGGGTCGCATAGCCGCTGACGGTACCCCGGACATCCTCTGTGACGGAGTGCTGCATACGTTCCAGAATCCTGGGTTTGACATCGGCGGCTGCGACATCGTAGCGGCTGGCATCGAAGCCAGCCAGATATCCCGCATTGAAGGGGACCGCCTTGCTG
>JAFSYF010000121.1 GCA_017443695.1 Butyrivibrio sp. | reverse complement strand
GATCACCGACGCGCTGAACGACTATCTGCTGGAGCATGCGGCGGGCTGAGCGCCGGTTATTTACGGCTTTCGTTTCTCACCGCGATATTGATACGTTCCACCTCGGCGCGGATCTGCGCCTCCGTATGTGCAATCTCCGCCCAGAACTCCTGGGCGGACATGCGCAGCGCTCCCCCTGCGAAGATGATCACCTGCTCCACCGCATCTGATGTAGCCACCGTAACCCGGCTGTTTCGGCTCAGACTGTGGGCCGTCCGTTCGATATACTGATCCGCCGTCTCTGCCTCTCTCGTAAAGACCACATCCAGCCGGTCCCCGTAGCGGAACACCCGCTCTGTCCCGCCCGCGACGCGGTAGGCGTCAAAAACCAGAATCACGATCTCTCCCCGGTATCCCTGGAAATTCAGCAGAATATCCATCAGACGGTCACGGGCCGACTTGATGTCCCGCTCCGCCAACTGCCGCAGGGTCTCATCCGCATGGATCACATTATAGCCGTCCACCAGCAGATAACTCTTATCCTTCGCCGGATCGAAGGGCACCGGTTTGCGGTAATGGGGTGTCGTCCCCGGGGCGTGGACCACCCGCTTCGCCCGCGTCTCCTCCTCCCTTGCCCGGTTATGCACTGGTCCGTAAGTCCGCGCAAAGATCTCCTCCAGTTCCCGCTCTCCACGGAAGAAATCCCGGGATCTCTCCTTGAAGTCCCTCGTATCCTCCGGCTGGGAACGATCCACGGCGCGCAGCCCCTCCCCGTATTTCTGCAGGAATGCCTCCGCATCCTCCGGCCGTTCATCCGGTGTCTCCGGCTGCCACCCCGTATCCACATGCATATACGACCGTACCTGATCCCAGGGCACGATGAAGCCGGCCCCATGGGAGCAGAATACTGAGGATGCGGGCTGTGCGAGATCCGTGTCTGGATCGTATGCCATCGACCGGATGACCTCCTCCGCGTTGTGACAGGGTTCGTACCCCCGCAGACTGACGGACAGGCGCCCCTCTCCATGGGTGGTCCCGGACAGCTCCTGCGCATAATCTCCCAGTTCCGAAGCCGGCACACGTCCCGTCACCACGGCCCTGCTGCCATCATTCATCTGTATGTCCGCCTGCCCGCACCGGCGCTGGATGTCGGACAGTACACGCCCCACCTGCGCCGACGGGATCTCGGCCCTGAGCTCCACCACGGGTTCCAGCAATATGCTCCGGGCGGACATCAATCCCTGCCGCACCGCACGCCAGGTCGCCTCTCTGAAATCCCCGCCCTCCGTATGCTTCTCGTGGGCACGCCCGCCGATCACCGTGATCCGCGTGTCTGTCAGCTCACTCCCTGTCAGAACCCCGCGGTGACGTCTCTCCGCCAGATTGGTCAGGATCAGCCGCTGCCAGTGCACCGCCAGCTGATCGGCAGAGACCTCTGTGGCGAAGGTCAGGCCGCTGCCCGGTTCCCCAGGCTCCAGCAGCAGATGCACCTCCGCGTAATGCCGCAGCGGTTCGAAATGACCCACGCCCTCCACCGGCTCGGCCACCATCTCTCTGTACAGAATCTGCTCGGGGCCGAAATCCACCTCCCAACCGAAGCGCTCTCTGATCAGATGCTGCAGGATCTCCGTCTGCACCGGGCCGCAAACCCTGGCATAGATTAGGCCCCGCTGTGCCCCATGCTCCTCCGATACCTCCACCGACAGCGCCGGTTCCTCTTCCTCCAGAATGCGCAGTGCACGCAGGAGCACAGACGGATCCACCTCCTCCGGTGCCAGGATTCTGCGGCGCAGAATGGGCTGCGTCAACAGTACGGGCAGGACCTGTCCCCCCTCTGCCGTCTCTCCGATGAGGTCCCCTGCCCTGCTGTGGTCGATCCCCGTCACCGCAACGATCTGACCGGCGCAGGCTTCCTGCAGTGTCTCATACCGCTCCCCGGAATAGCGCCGGATCTGATCCACCTTATCCATCTCCTGCACTGCCGCATCCCCGGGCCGGCGGACCGGTAGATATCCCCGTACACCGAACCGGCCCCCTGTCAGTTTCAGCCAGGTGAGCCTGGTTCCGTCCGGATCTCGGGTGATCCTGTAAACACAGCCTGACAGCGGCGCATCATTGGCAGATGCCGGCACTTCGGGCGCCAGCGCATCGATCACCGCCATCAGCTCGGGCACACCCTGCCGGTGCAGCGCTGCACCGTAGCACACTGGAAAAGTCTTCCGTTGCGCAAATAGACCCCGCATCTCTTCCAGGGAAATGATATGCCCCTCGAGCACCTGCTCCAGGAGGGTTTCGTCGCATACTGCCACCTCCTC